>CANQTB010000241.1 GCA_947626665.1 uncultured Eggerthellaceae bacterium | reverse complement strand
CCGCGAAGCTCCTTCACGATCTGGAGAGACATATCGGTGACGAGGGTCTCGTTCGAACCGCAGGCGTGTAAGCTGGAGGCATCCCCTCTTTCCGCGGCATCAAGCCTTCCGCCGAAGTGCGTATGGAGCAGCGTTCCCCATTCGTCGATCTTCATCTGATAGGCACTATGTCGGGTGGAAAGAGTGATGAGATTGCGTGCTTCGTCGAGGATGATTGCCATAGATTGTTGTCCCTTGCTCGCGTTGGTTGTTATTTATTCGCTTCGCAGCGCTTCCACCGGATCTTTGCGGCTCGCCGATGAGGCGGGCATGAGTCCTGCGATAAACGTGAGGATCACGCTGATCGCCACCAAGATGAGCGCAGCGGTAAAGGGCAGCTGCGCGATATTGGGCACATCGAAGGTGTTGTAGACGATGATGTTGGCGGGAATGCAGCCAAGGGCGGTTATCGTCACGCCGAGGACGCCGGCTACAAACCCGATAATGACGGTCTCTGCGTTGAACACCTCCGAGATATTGCGTTTGGAGGCACCGATGGCGCGCAGGATGCCGATCTCCTTGCGGCGCTCGAGCACCGAGATGTAGGTGATGACGCCGATCATGATCGACGAGACGATGAGCGAGATCGCGACGAAGGCGATGAGCATCGTCGAGATCATGTTCACGATCTCGGTGACCGAGGCCATAAGCGTGCCCACGAGGTCGGTATAGGTGATCACCTTTTCGTCTTCTCCCGCGTCGGTCATGCGCTCGTTATAGCTATCGAGGATGTCAATGACCTCTTCCTTCGAGTTGAAGTCGATGGGGTAGATGTCGATGCGCGATGGTTCGTCGAAATCGGCGTAGCCGAGCGTGGCGAGGTTGCCGTCGTATGAGGCCTCCTCGGTGTTCATCATCGAGGTCATGAGGTCGACGATGTCGTTCTCGCTCATGTTCATCTCGAAGGCGTCGGCGAACTTATCGGCATCGATATGGATGGCGGAGGCCATGCTCGCACCGAGCTGGTTGATCGCGCTTTGCATGGCTGAGACCACCTGCTGTTGCATCGCGGTCGCCATCGCCGTCATGTAGGTTTCCATGGTGGTCTGCACATAGCTCTGGAGCGCCGCGGCAACTTGCCCCTCCCAATTCTGCTCGGCGGCGATCTGGCCGACGCCGGCGGCGATCTGGCCTTGGATGAGCGGCTGCGCGAGGTATTCCGCAGAGGTCATCGGCTCGGCATCGGGGTCGCGGTCGGGGTTCGCATAGAAGGCTTGGAGGTAGTCGGCGTATTGCTGCATGATCTGCGCCATGAGTGCCGAGACCGCAGGAGTTGCCGAGGTGAAATCGATGCCGTCCATGAGCTGCGACATGTCGGGCTCTGGCGCGGGGGGAAGGTTGTTTGCGATGGAGGAGAAGTCGATCATGTTCGACATATCAACCGCGAGCGCGCTCTCATCGATGGTGAAGGCTGCCTGAAGGGCCTCGGAATTGATGGTGAAGAGCGACTGCATATCGAATTCGTTGTCCGGCTCCTCTTCGCCGAAGGCACGGCCGGTGAACACGTTCACACCCGGCTCTGCCAGCTGGTCTTTCACGATCTGGCTCTGCGCAGCATATTCCGCGATGTGGGTGACGAGTGAGGCGGGGTAGTTCAGGCCAGGCTGAAGCATCATCGCGTTCGCATCTTCCTTGGGCTTGACGATGCCGACGATCGAAACATCCTCGCCGTCTTCGACGAGGCTTTTCAAATAGGAGTTGTCGTCGTATTTATCCACCCATACGTCGTAATCGGCATCGTAGGTGTAGTAATCCACGGCGTTCACGAGCTTGAATTTCACGTTGAGGATGTCTTCATAGGGAATCGCCGTGATGTCGTTCGGGACGTCGACCTCTTCCTCCGCGGCGAACTGCTGCACCATCTCGTCGAGTTCCTCAGGGTCGCGCAGGCCCATCGTATAGAGCATGAAATCGCTCGTCCGCCCTGTTTGGGAGACCACAAGCACGATCTCGTTGTAATCCTTGGGCCAATGGCCAGCTAGCACATCGTATTGATCGACGTAGAGGCTCTCGTCCTGCGGCATCTTGAAGAAGACGTTCGTGCTCATCGTCATCGAGAGCAAGTTCGAGGTGGAGGAGGTGGACCCGAGCCCCAGGGCCGCAAGTGAGCGGTCGGGATTCACCTGGCGGAGGTTGTCGACGTCCGAGCTGAAGAGCTGGGGAGAGACGTTATAGGAGTATTCGATGGAGTTCACATACGGCTCGATGCCGCTTTCACCGCTGTCGAGATATTCCTTCAAGGCGGCGAGGTCGTTTGATCCCACCGAACCGAACATCGTGGTCATCATCTGCGCGACGCCCACCTCGCCTCCCGGCGTTCCGGCGGATTCGCCCTCGTCGTTGGCCTCGTTTGCCTCGTTTTCAGCGGCGTTCGCCTTTTCATCGGAGCCGTCGGCGCTCGGTGCGTCGGTGTCGTCGGTGCCTGCCGCTCCCACGAGCAGCGAGGTGAGATCCACCCCCGAGCTCATGATCTGCAAGGGATATTCGGAAA
>CANQTB010000240.1 GCA_947626665.1 uncultured Eggerthellaceae bacterium | reverse complement strand
TAGCTCCGGCTTTGCGTAGCGCTCATTCGAATAGCCCATCATCGGAAATGGCATCGGGATCGATGGTTCTGAATGCTGCATAGGCTTCTTCGCCGATCGCTTCATCGAAGAATACAACAAGTATTTACTATGGAATGAGATATGGATTAAAATCTGTTACAAAGCTCTCTCTATCTATATGGCGCAATTCGAAATAATATAGGATTTGCTTGAAATCTTAGAGCAGCCATTTCCATGCGGGAACGATGTGGACGATGCCATCGCCTGATTCTACGTCTTCTTCGTCGTCGATGGTCACGAGCCATGACTCATTGACCTGAAATTGCCTCATCGCGGTCTCAAGAGATGAGATCTCGCGCTCTCTGGTTTTGCCGTCGCCAATGTCCACGCAAACTTGAACGATCTTGGGTTGTTCCAAAGCCAGCGCATCTCCGACCACAAAATCGATCTCGTGGCGTCCGCCGTTGTTCACGATGGCTTTCGAGATCCCGCCTATCCGAGAAGTCGCTTTATCCCTTCTCAGCTTGTTGAACACCGCCGTCTCGAGTCGCTGTCCTGTATCGAGGGCAGGGGCAGGTGAGAAGGCGGAGAACAGTGCTGGGTCTGCCGCGTAGACCTTTACCGACGAACGCGCGTTATCCGAGAGCGAGGAAGAATAATTGCGAACGCTGAACAGGAGATACGATTCCTCATAATAGGCAAGGAGCTTGGAAAGCGATTCCCTGCCGACAGAGACTTGGCGGCTCTTAAATTCGTTAAAGGTTTTGTTGATGGACAATTCCCTTCCCGATGAGGCGATGCACCGCGCGAGGAAGAGGGAGGCGGCATAAGGGTTGCCGAAGCTATAGCGCTCAATCACATCGTAATTGACCGTGCGGTTGGCGTATTCTTGCAACAGCTGTATCGCATCGAGCAATTCGAGATTTTGGACGGGGATGAACCCTCCGCGGTCGAGATAACGATCGAAAGAATTTCGCAGTTGCGCTCTTTGGGTTGCCGTGACCGCGCCCATCTTTCCCGTGAGAAGATCCTCTGATATAGGCAGACGGTGAAATCGCAGAAATTCGCTGAAGCTCATGGGGAATATCTCGCGGGGCAATGATCGACCACGAAACTCGCTCGAAAGCTGAGCGGAGAGCATCTTTGACGACGAGCCGGTGATATAGATGGTGGCCTTTTGGGTGTCCACCATCCTCCGCATGAAGGTTCCCCAATCGGGAATCTCTTGGATCTCATCGAAAAAGAAGAAGGCGCCTTCGGATTTCGCCTGCGGGCGCATGGCAAAGTAGCTCTCGATCACATCGTTCAGCACTTCTGTCTCATAGGGCTTTAAGCGTTCGTCGTCAAAGTTGAAATAGAGGATGGATTTGAGATCGTAGCCCTTATTGAGGATGCGATGCATCTCTTGATAGAGGCGATAGGTTTTTCCGCAGCGGCGAACGCCTACCAGTACCTTCACGAGGTTTGAACGTGCGGGCTCGAGGACATCGCCCAAAGACACATCGCGCTCAAACACCGCAGGAATGCCCTGTTCGTAAAACTCGGCGAGCTTCTCATCGATGATGCTGCGATAACGTGATCCCATCAACGACCTCCGTTATAGGGGATTTTTTGTGAGAACATAATAAATCTTGACTTCTCAGAAGACAAGATTTTTAAAAACTTGTCGTCACAGAAGTCAAGATTTTAATAGTTCCGCCGTTTTTGTCAAACAGCGGAACTGCTTGTCGCTGCGAGCACTTCCAGCACTTCCAGCACTTCCAGCACTTCCAGCACACCATCTTCCCCCTTCTGGCGAACCGAAAAAACAAAAAATCAGAGTTATGGGACAAAAAACAAGCCGGAACGATGTCCGGCTTGCTCAAAATCAGAGGGAACAAAACGTGCTGTCCCGAAAAGGCACCTTTCTGGAATAGGACTCCGCTCCGTCCTTCGCCTCTCAGCCAGCGTTACGCCTTGAAGCGGTAACCGTAGCCGCGAACCGTCTCGACGAGCGAGGGGTCGTAGCCAGCAGCGGCGATCTTGTCGCGCAGGCGCTTCACATGCGTATCGACCGTCTTCGTCTCGGTGAGATATTCCCATCCCCACGCATCGCGCAGGAGGTCTTCACGGGAAACCACCTTGCCCGCGCTCTTCATGAGGCAGGCGAGAAGCTCGAACTCACGCGGGGTAAGATCGATGTCGCCCTTGTCGCCGGAGGCGGTGTGCGCATCCTCATCGAGCGTGATGCCGCTCGCAGTGATCGCGTTGCTGGCTCCGGGATATTCGGCACCTTGCCCGCGGCGCAGCAACGCGCGGACGCGGGCGATCAGCTCGCGGATGCCAAAGGGCTTCGCGAGGTAATCGTCGCCGCCGATCTCGAGTCCGACCACCTTGTCAAGCTCGGTATCGCGTGCGGAAAGGAAAAGCACGGGTGCGTTCGTTTTCGCTCTCAGCCTTCGGCAGAGTTCATACCCATCGATGCCGGGCAGCATGATGTCGAGAATGAACAGATCATAGTTGTTCTTGCTCGCGTAGGCGAACGCGTCCTCGCCATTGTTGACAAC
>CANQTB010000239.1 GCA_947626665.1 uncultured Eggerthellaceae bacterium | reverse complement strand
GTAAATCCACTTGAAACCAACCGGCGTCGACACGAGATCGAGTCCGAGCATACGGCACATGCGATCGAGCATCGCCGAAGCAGTGATCGTGCTTACGACACGACCCTTCTGCCCGCGGTCGACAACCATGTGCTCCACGATAAGCGTGATGATGCGATGGGGGTTCACAAAGTTGCCTTGCGAATCGCCGGCACCGATACGATCGGCGTCGCCATCGGTGATGAAAAGCGCGTCGTATCCGAGTTCCTTCACCTTAACGAGTCCCTCGTCGACCCATGGCGGAATCGGCTCGGGATGCAGTCCCTCAAACGTGGGATCTTCGGCATTGTGGATCTCGCAGACTTCGACGTTCATAGAGCGCAGCATATCGGCAAGATAATGCCGTCCGGCCCCGAATAAGGGGTCCACGACCACGCGAAGCCCCGCCTTGCTGATGGCCTCGACGTCCACCATCGAGCGAAGCGCCTCCAGATATGGCGTCATGAGGTCGACTTCCTCATACTGGCCGCGCTCAGACGTTGGCTTTGCCACCATGGCCTCTTCCACCTTGTCGGTGAATTCTTTCGGGCTGGCTCCGCCATCTGCCATGCGCAGCTTAATGCCCAGATACTCCGAAGCGTTATGACTGCTTGTCAGAATGATTCCGCCAACCGCCTCATCGTCGTGGGCAACAGTCCAGCAGAGAGCGGGCGTTGGACAATAGCGATCGGTGAGCTTCACTGTGAAACCATGCGCGGCGGCCACCTCAGCGGCGAGAGCCGCATACTGATGGGCGTTGAGACGGCAGTCGTGACCTACGTAAAGCGTTCCCGGGTTCTTCCCCGAACGCCCCGCATGGACGGAGATATCCTTGAACACCCGCGCGGCTGCATCGCAAACACGCACAACGTTTTCCTCGGTGAAATCCTCTCCAATGATTGCTCGCCATCCATCAGTTCCAAAATGCACATCAGCCATGGGTGCTCCTCTCTCGTTTGGACGCTTTCGATCGAATACCCGATACGGCCTTTCGCCAGCTTGTCACATATGAACGAACAGCGGTTCTCACGCCAAGTTTCATTATAGTCAATACACAATTTTATGAGCAGAAAAGCGTTGTTTATATTATGATGGCGGCAAGGGCGTGATAACGCACCAAAAACTGCCTTTGACCACCACCGATGAAGGAGACCCCATGTCGAACAAAAGCCTCGCGACCTCAGCAGAAAAGCTTTGCATTCTCGTTACCGGTGGAGCGGGTTTCATTGGAAGCCACACCTGCGTCGAGCTTTTAGCGAAAGGTGAAGACGAGGCGCGTCTGAAGTTCTATTGCGCGAATATTCTCGACCGTGCGGCGCTCGAAAGCATCTTCGCGGAAAACGACATCGACGCCATCATTCATTTCGCCGGCTTCAAAGCAGTGGGTGAAAGCGTCGCGAAGCCACTCGAATACTATTGGAACAACATCGCCGGCACGCTCGTGCTTTGCGACGTATCGCGCGCTCATGGCGTGAAGAACATCGTGTTCTCCTCAAGCGCCACCGTGTATGGCGAACCTGAGTTCATTCCGATCACCGAGGATTGCCCGAAGCATGATGCGACGAATCCCTACGGGCAGACGAAATCGATGCTCGAGCAGATTCTCACCGACCTTTACGTGGGCGACAACGAATGGAACGTCGTACTCCTGCGCTACTTCAATCCCATCGGCGCACATGAAAGCGGCATGATCGGCGAAGACCCGAAGGGGATTCCGAACAATCTCGTGCCCTATGTGGCGCAGGTCGCCGTGGGAAAGCTTCCCTACCTGAACGTCTATGGCGATGACTATCCCACCCCCGACGGTACGGGCATTCGAGATTACATTCATGTCGTGGACCTCGCGCGAGGCCATGTGGCGGCGCTCGATTGGATGGCAGGCCATGTCGGCACCGGCGAGCCCATCGGCCTTGGATCGATCAAGGGCGAGGCGAGCCCAGATGAAACCCGCCGCGGCGTCGGCATCTTCAACTTAGGCACCGGCAAAGGCTCGAGCGTGTTAGATGTAGTGCATGCGTTTGAGAAGGCCTGCGGCCACGAGATTCCCTACGAGATCAAACCGCGGCGTGCCGGCGACATCGCGGTGAACTACGCCGCTTGCGACAAGGCACATTCCGAGATGGGATGGAAGGCTGAATACGATCTCGACCGCATGTGCGAGGATAGCTGGCGCTGGCAGTCGAACAATCCCGACGGCTATCGCTCAGCCTAACACTTTTAACCGCTCGGGCGAGAGGACGTAGCTTTTAAGAGACGTCGGGCGCGCAGTCGCTCTGCGCACCGCTCCGCCTAATGCTCCTCTCGGTCGGAGGGGCGTTCGGGCTTAAGGCGGCGCTTAACGGAATCAATTATGCATAAATATTTTCGCATAATTGCTTCCTACGCCGGATGCGCCCTCAACCCCTCCATTCCCTCGGGAGCATTGAACCTCGCATAAAACCTTTTACGCGAGGGGTAGAGGGGGTTGAGAGTGAATGCCGAGCAGTTGAGAGATTCGCCATAATGCGTAAGCGGCGAATCTACTCAACGTCCGC
>CANQTB010000238.1 GCA_947626665.1 uncultured Eggerthellaceae bacterium | reverse complement strand
ATTGCAGGTAGTGGTGAAGGCGTCTGCCGAGGCCGCTGACTCGTTAAACGATAATCTTCGTTTGATCGAGAGCTTAGCGACTTGCGCCTCGCTTGCGATAAGCGTTGATGCTGAAAAGCCCGCGGAAGCGAGCGCCTATCTGGGCGGCGATCTCGAGGTATATACCGTGCTCTCGGGATATGTTGATTTCGCTTCCGAACGTGCACGGCTTTTGAAAGAACAGGCGACCGCGCAAAAGGAAGTTGAGCGGCTGGAAAAGAAGCTCTCCAACCCGGGATTTCTCGCGAAGGCCGCGTCCGAGATCATCGAGAAGGATCGCGGAAAGCTCAACGAGACGAAAAGCGTGCTGGAGCGCGTGAGCGCCGAGCTTGCGGAGCTGGCTGGATAAGGACAGATTTCGGCGCATTGTGCGGCGGCATCTGCGATATCGGCCTGTTTGCTATAATGCGTGGAGATGCCCGTGCGTTGTGTGCCACCGGAAAAACAACGCGAGCAGATAAGGGATACGGATAGAAGAGGTTTATTATGAGCGAACTGTTAGAGCAGCTGATCACGCCCGAGGTCAGGGCTGCCTTCACAGTAGTCGTCATCTTGCTCGTCATTTTGTACGTGCTGTCGATCATCTGGGTGGTACGCGATGCGTATCTGCGTGGGACCCGTTGGTATCTGTGGGCAATCGTCGCGCTTGTCCCGCTCGTCGGCGTGATCGCCTACTGCTTGCTCAGGCCTCCGCTGCTCCAGATCGATCGCGATGAGCAAGAGCTGGAAATCGCTCTTAAGCAGCGGCAGCTTATGCGCTATGGAGAATGTGCCACCTGTGGCTATCCGGTTGAGGCGGACTACGTGATCTGCCCGAACTGCAAATCGCAGCTGAAGAACCTCTGCGGAACATGCCATCATGCGCTCGACCCCACATGGACGGTATGCCCCTATTGCGCAACGCCCGTCGGCGGGCCGGTCCCCGGCCATCAATCACGGCCGAGGAGCGCGTCGGGTCGTTCGGCGCGTGGTCGTTCAGCCTCAGCAATGCCGGCTGAGAACAATGTGCCGGCGGCAAGGTAGAAGGAGGCATCATGAACATTGTTCTACCCGATAAATCGCAAATTCAGGTGTCGGATGGTGCGACGCTCGCCGATGTGGCAGCCACGATCGGGACTGGGCTTGCACAAGCCGCGCTCGCAGGAAAAATCAACGGTGCGTTCGTCGATTTGAATGCGCCGGTGCACGATGGTGATGCCGTTGAGATCATCACGAAGAAAAGTCCCGAGGCCTTAGGGCTGATGCGCCACTCTGCCGCGCATGTGATGGCTGAGGCCGTGCAGGCGCTTTATCTTGGGGCCCAAATTGGCTTTGGCCCCGAAACGGAGGACGGGTTCTTCTACGACTTCGCCCTCCCGCAACCGATCTCAACCGATGACTTTCCCGCCATTGAAGAGAAGATGGCCGAGATCATTGCACGCGACGAGCCCTTCGTTCGAGAGGTCGTGTCTCGTGAGAAGGCAAAAGAGCTTTTCGTCGATCAGCGCTTGAAGAGCGAGCATATCGACGATCTTCCCGCCGATGAAGAGATATCGATATATCGCCATGGCCCCTTTATCGATCTGTGCCATGGCCCGCACCTGCCCTCCGCGGGAAAGATCGGCGCCTTTAAGCTCATGAAGACGGCGGGCGCCTATTGGAAGGGCGATGCGGAGAACGAAATGCTCACCCGCATCTATGGCACGGCCTTCTTCAGCAAGAAGGAGCTTGAGGAATACCTTCATAATCTTGAAGAGGCCGAAAAGCGCGATCATCGCAAGCTCGGCCGCGAGTTGGGAATCTATACGATGGACCCCATGGCGGGCGTCGGGCTTCCGATGTATCTGCCCAAGGGCGCACGAGTCATCCGCCTTCTGCAGGAGTGGCTGCGCCGCGATCTCTACGACCGCGGCTATGTGGAGGTCATCACCCCGCATATCTACAACGCCGATGTGTGGAAGACGAGCGGGCACTACAACTTCTACCGCGACAACATGTACTTCTTCGAGATCAACGAGGGCACGGAGGAGAATCCGCGCCCGAGCGAATACGGCGTGAAGCCGATGAACTGCCCAGGGCACGTGATGCTCTACAAGAGCGAGCTGCATTCCTATCGCGACCTGCCGCTGCGCCTCTTCGAGTTCGGCACGGTGTACCGCCACGAGATGAGCGGCGTCGTGCACGGGCTTTTGCGTGCCCGCGGATTCACCCAAGACGACGCGCACATCTTCTGCCGGCGCGACCAGGTGGTCGATGAGGTGGTTGCGATCCTCGACATCGTGGATTACATCATGACGACCTTCGGCTTCACCTATATGGCGGAGATCTCCACCCGCCCCGAGAAATCTATCGGCACGGATGATATGTGGGAATATGCCACCGCCTCGCTTGAGGAGGCGTGCCGCCGCCACAACCTTGAGTTCGACATCAACGAAGGCGACGGCGCCTTCTACGGCCCGAAGATCGACATCAAGGTGAAGGATGCGATCGGGCGCACGTGGCAATGCTCCACGGTGCAGATCGACTTCAATATGCCTGAGCGTT
>CANQTB010000237.1 GCA_947626665.1 uncultured Eggerthellaceae bacterium | reverse complement strand
GAGGAGAAGAAATTCCAACACATCACGGTAACGCCAGAGGATGATGATGTCGTCATCTATGCGGGTGCTTCCTCTTCCGAGCAGGCCGAGAAGGATCTTCCCGAAGAGTCTGGCTATGAGGACGTGGAAGAGGCCCTCGCCTATGAGGATCGTCCCTCCGAATCTTTGGCCGACGAGGCGAGTGAGCAAGAGCTTTCGGCCGAACTTCCCGAGGAATCGGGGTATGAGGATGTCGTCGAGGCTCTCGAGGACGAAGAAGGAGAGCAAACGGCCGATAGGTCGCAGGCGAAGACGACGCCTCAGGGAAAGAAGGACGATTACCAAGAAACGACGCTTGATGATTTGAACTCGACGAAGATGTCGACGATGCAGAAGGCGATCATCGTCATTGCGCTGGTAGCGATCATCGCGTTCACGGTATACTGGTTCGTATTCCACTGATGAAAAGCGATAATCTCTAAGCGATAAACAGCCAACAGCCGGGCGAAAGCCGCCCTTTATCCAAAGGAAACGAAATGCCGCACGAAAAACGAAGCCAATCCCGAGGAGAAGAACACCTCAGCTTTGCGGGACGAAGAGCCCTTGATGAGCAAACGGATTCACTTGATGTGGCCGATCCCTTCGCATTGGATTTCGATGACGATTTAGGCGATCCGGTTGACGAGGAAGAGGTCTACGTCGAGCCGGATGAGATCATCGATCCTGACGAAGAGGGCGATGATGAATATTATTCCGCATCCGATGGTCAATCGGCGGCATCGGGCGGCTTCCAAGCGTATCTCGCGGCGCGTCAATCGTCAGGTCAGAGCGTACCGACCTCTCTGCTCAATACGACAGAGAACGACAACTCGTTCGCGGAGAGTGATTCCGATACTGAGGAGATCCCCGCGTACCTGCGTAGATCACGCCGCATGCGCCGCTTTCTCATCGTGGTCATCGTCCTCTTGATCGTGTTGGCCGGTGTTGGCGTCTATCTGGTTATGCAACTGTTCGATGAAGCCGAGCAAACCGCGACCGAGCAGGCTACGCAGCAGACACAGGAACAAGATGTCGGCGCGATCTATGACGACAATGCGGGCGATGCAACGTCGCAGTCCACACCGACGACCACGGTGCCCAATCTCTATGAGTTGCTCGGCCTCACGCAAGACGAGGCTATCGCAAAGGTCGGTCGTGGCGCCGAGGTGTCGTCGCTCCGTGAGATCACCGACGAGGCCGATCCTATTAAGACGGAGGTGCGCCTTTCGCTCACCGACGAGCCGGTGGATGCGCGGACGGGCAATCCCACGGTCTATCTGGGGCTCGACGCCGAAGGTAAAACGATTCAGGTGGGCTATTCCACCTCGACCACCTCACTCGGCTATGGCTCGCTCAGCTTTGCCGACGCCATCCAAAGCGAAAACATCGTGGACAAGACCCTTAAGGCGGCAGGCATCGACGTTGAGCCCGGCTCGATCACGCTTCCCGATGATCCGGCGGAATACACCACCTATGCCGCAGACGGAACGACGAAGGTGCGTGAATCGTGCTCGTTTGCAGGCGACGTCGAGATAGATGGTGTGCTTCACGAGTGGTCTTCCGTGCTCTCATACGATTATTCCGTGGCAAACGTTTCGGGTAATCTTTCAGACACCGTGCGCACGATCTACGTCTATTTGAATCAATAGGTAAGAGACGCTTGTAAAACGGCGATGCGACCGCTACAATACGAATGCTGTTTTCAAGTGAGGGGAAACCCTCCACCTAGTTCGGCGCGTTAAGCTGCTGATGGGTTGAGCGAATAGAGACGTTTTCGCGTGTAATTCCGCCCGCCCGCACTGCGCCGGCGGGTTTTTTGTGCCCGTGCACACAAAAGGAGGTGAGCGCCATAGCCGCTCAAGAGCCAAGGATCAATGAAGAGATTACGGTGAGTGAATGCCGTCTCATCGCGGTTGACGGCACCCAGATGGGCGTCTATCCCATCGAGCAAGCTCAGCGAATCGCCGACGAGCAAGGTTACGATCTGGTTGAGATCGCGCCGGGCGCCGATCCGGTTGTCTGTCGCATTATGGACTATGGAAAGTTCAAATACGATCAGGCCATCAAGGCAAAGCAAGCCCGGAAGAATCAAAGCAAGATCGAAATCAAAGAGATGAAGTTCCGCCCGAAGATCGATGTGGGCGACTACACCACCAAGAAAAAGCATGTGCTACGCTTCTTGGACGCCGGCAACAAGGTGAAAATCACCATCATGTTCCGCGGACGCGAAATGGCCCACCCCGAGCAGGGGCTCTCCATCCTCGAACGCCTCGCTGACGATTTGAGTGATGTGGCGGTGATCGAGAGCCAGCCGAAAATGGAAGGGCGCAACATGCATATGCTCATCGCCCCGCTTCCCGCGCAAGCGAAAAAGAAGGGCGAACAAGCCAAGGGAGAAGGAAAGGACAACGATTAGCATGCCAAAGATGAAAACACACCGCGGCACCGCGAAGCGATTCCGCGTCACGGGTTCGGGCAAGATCATGCGCTCGAAGGCATTCAAAAGCCATATTCTGACGAAGAAAAGCCCGAAGAGAAAGCGTAATTTCCG
>CANQTB010000236.1 GCA_947626665.1 uncultured Eggerthellaceae bacterium | reverse complement strand
CACGAAGAGCACGCGGGCATGAGGGTTCCCCACACCGAACACCGTGTGCGTGCGCCCATCAGCCAGAGGGCATTTGCGGCATTGCGCCACCTCGGCCGCCAGCTCCTCAAGCGGGATCTTGGGGTGCTTGGGCTTTGTTCCCTCAGGCATTATCGCATCGCCTTTCGCATTATATTTCGCATCGCCTCTTGCATCGCCTCTCGCCTTTCGCGCCTTACACGAACAGCCGCGTCATGCGCGAGCAGCCGAAGCCGATCGCAATCTCATGGGTGATGGTGTCGAGCGTGCGCGCCATATCGTCAAGCGTGACGATCGACTGCCCTTCGCGCCCGACGATGATCACCTCATCACCCACCTGAGGGTCGATGCGCCGCCGTGTACCATAGGTGCGCATGTCCACCTCGAACATGCACTGGTCCATGCAGATCGCCCCCACCTGATGCATGCGTTGGCCGCTCACGATGAAGTCGGTGCGACCCGAAAGGCCGCGACGCAGCCCGTCGGCATAGCCAATCGGCACCGTGCAGATCTTCACGCTTCCCGGGGAACGATATGCAAGGCCGTAGCTCACCCCTTCGCTCATCGGAAGGAAACGCGTGTCGGTGATGCGCGCCTTCACGCTCATGGCGGGGCGCAGCTCCACCATCGATCGCGTGATATCGGCGGGCTGCAGGCCATAGAGCGCGATGCCGAGGCGCACCATATCGTAGTGCACCTGCGGGAACCGAATGATCGCCGCCGAATTCGCCGCATGGACGATGCCGGGGTTGAAGCCCGCCATCCGCATGGCGGCAAGCGCGGCCTCGAAGCGGTGTTGCTGACGCTCGAAATCGAGCGACTGCACGGCATCGGCCGTCGCGAAGTGCGTGAACGTGCCGCGCAGCTCAAGCGCACGATGGAAATCAATCTGGCGGAGGAACTCAACCACGTGATCATGGGCAACGCCGATGCGGTTCATTCCCGTGTTGACCGCCAGATGGTAAGGCGCCTTCATTGAGAAGGCATCGGCGGCCTCGCCGTATTGGATGGCGAATTCCACCGAATAGATCGAGGGCATCACCTTATAGCCAAGCAGAAGCGGAATCGCAGAGATCGGCGGCTCCGAAAGAACGAGAATCGGCGCGTTGACCAGCCCTTCGCGCAGCGCGATTGCCTCCTCCACGGTGGCGACGCCCAAATAATCCGCCCCCGCGTTGAGCGCCGTTTTCGCACAGCGCACCGCCCCGTGCCCATAGCCGTCGGCCTTCACCACCGCCATCATCGCAACGCCGGGGCGCAGGCGCGCCTTCAGCGTTTGCGTGTTATAGCGAATGGCGGAAAGGTCGATCTCGCTCCATGCCCATCGGCGGTCAGCGGCCGGAATCATCCGAAGCTTGTCGGGATCAAACGAACGAGGGCCGTCTTCCGTCTCCGGATCGACCTCCCTCGCGTAGGAAAGAGCGAACGAACCCTGCGCCATACCTGCGCTCGCGTTCGCGCTCCAACCCGACGAGCCCCAGGGGTTATCGTTCGGCATCTTGTGAGCAGCAGAACTCGCACCGCTGGAAACGTTCGCCTGCGCCGATCGAGGCGTGGGAGCCCACGGATTGCCCGTTGTCGCGCGCCCACGCCGCGGCATGCCGGTGAAACCATTCGGCAATTCTTCATACATTGGCAAACCTGAACAACTTACGATCGCAACCTACCAACACGGCCTACGAACGCTTGATGTTGTAAAACGCGTTGATGCCCGCGTATTGCGCCTGATCGCCAAGCTCTTCCTCGATGCGCAGGAGCTGGTTGTATTTCGCCACGCGGTCGCTGCGGCACGGCGCGCCCGTCTTGATCTGGCCGACGTTCATCGCCACGGAAAGGTCGGCGATCGTCGTATCCTCCGTCTCACCCGAACGATGGCTCATCACGCAGGCATAGCCATGGGTCTTCGCCAGCTCAATGGCCTCGAGCGTCTCGGTGAGCGAGCCGATCTGATTCACCTTGATGAGGATAGCATTCGCGCAGCCGAGCTCGATGCCCTTGGCAAGGCGCTTGGAGTTCGTGACGAACAGGTCGTCGCCGACGAGCTGCACCTTATCGCCGATGCGCTCGGTCAGCGCCTTCCAGCCATCCCAATCTTCCTCGGCCATGCCGTCTTCCAGCGAGATGATGGGGTATTTATCGACGAGCGCCGCCCAGTAATCCACCATCTCGGCGCTCGTAAGCTCGCGCCCCTCGCCAGCCAAAACGTATTTGCCCGTTTCGGCGTTGTAGAATTCCGTGGAGGCCGGATCCATCGCGAACATGATGTCGGTTCCCGGAGTGTAGCCCGCTGCTTCGCAGGCCTTCACGATATATTGCAGCGGCTCTTCGTTCGTGGTGAAATTCGGGGCAAAGCCGCCCTCGTCGCCGACGCCGCCGCCAAGGCCAGCCTCATGAAGCACCTTCTTGAGCGTGTGGTAGATCTCCGCGCACCAGCGAAGCGCCTCGGCAAAGGTGGGGGCGCCTACCGGCATGATCATGAACTCTTGGAAGTCCACGTTGTTATCGGCATGCACGCCGCCATTCAAGATATTCATCATCGGCGTGGGGAGCAGATGC
>CANQTB010000235.1 GCA_947626665.1 uncultured Eggerthellaceae bacterium | reverse complement strand
GAAGCGTTGCAAGGAGCAGGAATGCGCCTATGACGGCAAGGGCGGACCTGCGCGGCAATCGGGGAAACCGAAGCGCTTTCACTTCCGATTTCATAGCACACCTAGGGTCCCGTCGGATGCGCGCGTGAGGGTCAGAATCGTCGCCGCGGGATCATCGGCTAAAAACGTGGTGATGCGCGTGCCGGCGAAGTAATCGGTATAGGCCTCGCCCGTCCATGAGAGCGCGCTCGCCCCGGGAAGATGCTCGGCCACATAGGCCGTGAGCACAGAGGTGATGTCCGAGGTGGTGGCCTCAAGGTAGGAGTTGAGATCATCGGTCACGGCCTGGATCACGATTGCGCGTTGCTCATCGGGCGAAAGCGAGTAGGTATGGGAGCGCTTGAAGAGGTCGGATGTGATGGTCGCTGCGTCCTTTGAGCGGTCGATCACGATGATGGACTGGGCCCCAACATCCCCCGGACGCTCCGCCGCCCAGACGGTGAGCGTGATCGCGTTGTCCGCATCGACGGCGTCCTCGATGGCGAAATAGGTTGGCGCGCTATTAACGCCATCGCTTTCGATGAACACCCCGTCGAGAAGCGAGAGCTCGCTGCCCTCAGATGTCCAATTGGTGTTGAGGTAATCGTCCACGACGAGCGCGGCGGAGCTTGCTGTCGGCTCATTGCCTGCCGGCTCACTCGTCCCAGGCGCATCGGGGCCTTCGGGCTCTGCCTGGGCTTGATCCTGCTGGGCAGCAGGTTCCTGCCCAAGGTCCTCATGGGGAGAGAACGCGCAGCGCACGATGCCCGCGCCTACGAGAATCGCCACCGCGCCTGCGGCGGCGATGAGCATGATCTTCGATTTGTTCATGGTAAATCCTTTCATTGTCGGTATGTGACCGCACACGTAAATGAATCGATGCCGCCATCGACTTTTCTGACCACATCCCCTGCGTGCGGCGCATGGATGTAAGAGCCGCCTCCGACGTAAATCGCCACATGGCCCGGACGCCAGAGGATGTCGCCGGGGCGAGCCTCGGAAAGCGGGACGGATGTGCCGGATGCGTGCTGGTCCTCGGAGTTGCGCGGGATCGAGATGCCGGCCTGCGCGTAGCAATACTGCGTGAGCCCCGAGCAATCGAGGCCGACCCCAGGTGTGATTCCTCCCCAGACATAGGGCACGCCCAACTGGCTGTAGGCGGCGCTCACGATTGAATCCCCCGAGATGAGACCGCCCTTGAGATCGTCTGCCGACATTGAATCGAAACGGTAGAGGCCATAGGCCTGAAGGATCGACTTGAGCGATTCCACATAGGATGAATCCGTGGCCCACCCGGCGGCTTTGAGTCCCTCCGCCATCTTGTCGGATGAGTGGGAGGACATCGCCTCTTGTATAAGCGGGTTGTTCTTGTAATGCGCGGCCTGGAGAAACACCCGGGACCGAAAGCGGATGCACTCACGGTCGCCTGCAAACACGATGAACCTATCGGTGATGGTGACCTGCTGGCCGTCGTATTCCTCGCCGGTGACCCAACTTGCGCTTCCCGTGACTTCGGGACATCCCGCAAAGGAGCTCGACCATTTCATGCCGAAGAGGTTGTGGTCTCGGGTCGCGAGCGCGCTCATATGATCTCCCATGCCCGACTCGGCGATGATCTGGGCGATCGTGCATCCCGCCGGATGCCCGTATTCCTCTTGGCAGTAAAGCGCCTCCTCGACCATCTCATAGGTGATGTAGGGCGGAAGGCCGGCAAGGGATTGCTTTGCCTCGGCGTCTTCCCAGAAGCCGAATATGGCGGAGATGATCTGTGCGATTGCAAGTACGCCGATCACGAACACGAGAAGCACGCCCAGGACTCCCGCGATCGGAAAGCCTGCGGCCCCGGCTGCTGTCCTAGTGGCCGCGGCCGTCGTCGCCTTCGCCGATGTGGCGGCTTTCGCAGCTGCCGCCTGTTGGGTTCGCTGGGCCAGCGCCGCTGGGCCCTTCGCCGATTGCGCTGCCCTTCGCGACGTCGATTGAGGTCCCGAACGCTTCTTTCCTCGCAGACCAGCGCCATGAAGCGAAGCGGTACGCGGGTCTCCTTTCGAGAGCGCCTTCATTCGCGGAGAGGTAGCGCCGCCATCTCGGGATGACCCGTTTAAGGCCTCATCTTTCAAGCCGCTTTTTCCTTGCGCTTTGCGCATCTCGCGGCCCTTGAGGATACGTTGGGCGTCTCGAGCGTCTCGGTAGATGGGCGCGGCGTCGTCGAGCTCGTCGCTCTCGTCAAGCTCCTCATAGATGAGTCCGTCTGCAACGGGCGCCGCGATATGCCGGGCCTTTGCCGGTTCGGGTGCGGCCTCAATGTTTTCGCCCCGTGAGGCGGATGCACCGGTTGAACGCATCTCGTCTTTCGCCTCGGGCCCAGCGTTCATCTTCTTCGCATGGCCGTCGCGCCTGTCGGGTTGCGCAAGGGGACTCTCGGTCCGTGAGAGCACCTCGGTCCTGCGCCCCGAGACGTCTTTCACGATCCCCGAGTTCACAGCATCAATGCGCTCCTCTTGAAGCATTGATGCGCGATCGGCCTCACCTTGAAGCTCAGGATGAGAGGTGTCGCTTTTGTATGTGACCCTAGACACGG
>CANQTB010000234.1 GCA_947626665.1 uncultured Eggerthellaceae bacterium | reverse complement strand
GCAAGGGCGTGCTCGACCTCGTGGGCGAGATCACCAAGACGCCGGGCATCAAGAACGTCTCGATGACCACGAACGGCGTGCTCCTGCCCCAATATGCCGAAAAGCTTCGGCAGGCGGGGCTTTCGCGGGTGAACATCTCGCTCGACACGCTCGACCCCGAGCAGTTTCACCAGATCACCCGCTGCGGCAATCTGGACGACGTGCTCGCCGGCATCGAGGCGGCTCTCGACGCGGGGCTGAGCCCCGTGAAGATCAACGCGGTCGTGGTGCGCAGCCTCCATCAGGATTATCTCTCTTTTGCGCGACTCTCGGAGGACCGCCCCCTCCACGTGCGCTTCATCGAGTACATGCCCATCGGCTCGAAAGATTCGTCCGAGGGTCTGGGATGGGGTGAGAAAGACGTGGTCTCGAGTGAGGAGCTTTTCGACACCATCAACGAACGCGCCCGCAAGCTCGGCCTCCCCACGCTCGTCCCTGCGGGTAAGCGCGCGCCGATCGGGTGGGGCCCCGCACGTTACTATCAATTCCCCGGCGCACAGGGCACCGTGGGGTTCATCTCGCCCCTCTCGCGTCATTTCTGCGGGGAATGCAATCGGCTGCGCCTGACCGCCGACGGCAAGATCCGCCCGTGCCTGTTCTCCGATGAGGAGTTCGATGTGCGCGGGGCGCTTCGTCAGGGCGGCGCACAGGCGGTCTACGGGGTTCTTCGGGAGGCGCTTGCGTCGAAGCCCGACGAGCACCATGGAAAGGTCGGCACTGAACGCGAGATGTCGCAGATCGGAGGATAGCCCGCAATGGAGAGGGAGCTCACGCATATCGATGAGAAGGGCGACGTGCGCATGGTGGACGTGTCGACCAAGCCCGACACCGAGCGCATTGCCGTCGCGGAGGGGTTCATCTCCATGAAGCCGGAGACGCTCGCCCTCATCGTGGAGGGGAAGGCCGCCAAAGGAGATGTGCTCGCGTGCGCCCGTGTGGCAGGCGTCATGGGCGCGAAGCGGACGAGCGATCTCATCCCGATGTGCCATCCGCTCATGATAACCAAAGCGAAGGTGGACTGCGTGCCGGTGGGAGCGGGTGAGCGCGAAGACGGGCTCGTGGGCATCCGGGTGACCACGACCTGCGGCGTCACCGGCAAGACCGGCATCGAGATGGAGGCCCTGACGGCGGCGAGCATCGCGTGCCTCACGATATACGACATGTGCAAGGCGGTCGACCGCGGCATGGAGATCAGGGACGTGCGGCTGCTCAAGAAGGACGGCGGCAAGACCGGCCTGTGGCTCCGCGCGTAGACGTCCGCGCATAAGGCGTCGTCCCGCATGAAGCGTCAGTCCCACATAAACGGTCTCCGCATAAGACACTGCAACTATGGTATTCTTTCTCCGCGCTGAAAATTCGCCCGTCGTCCGTAGTGCAGCGGAGGCGGGTGCACCCATAGTTGCACCGGGTGCGTCGGAGTGGCGCTCGACGCATCGCCTACATCGATGAAAGAGAGAAGGGGTGTGCTACATGGGCACGATCAAAGCTGTATGCACAAGCGACATCAAAGGCATTCAGAAAACCGAGAAGGATTCCATCACGCTTCAGCCCGATTGGGGCATCGAGGGCGACGCCCATGCCGGCAAATGGCACCGTCAGGTGAGCCTTCTGCCCTATGAGCGCATCGAGGAGTTCAAGGCGCGCGGAGCCGACGTCGTGAATGGCTCGTTCGGCGAGAACATCATCGTGGAGGGCTTCGACTTGCGGTCCCTCCCCATCGGCACGCGCTTCAAATCGGGCGATGTGGTGCTGGAGCTCACCCAGATCGGCAAGGAATGCCATCAGCACTGCGCCATCTACCATCAGATGGGGGAGTGCATCATGCCCCACGAGGGCGTTTTCTGCAAAGTCATCGAGGGGGGCCGCATCACGGCGGGCGATGAGATCGCCATCGTTTGATCTCGTCGCTTACCGATTCGGCATTGCACGAAGATGTGCCAGACCATTCGAAAGCTCTCTGCGAAACGCGAATCGACGGAGCGCCTGAAGGCCAATCGCCGGGTGCTCCGCCGCGCCATCGTCCACCTGATAGGCGAAGAGGAGAAATAAGCTCGCTACGCCCGCCCGAGATCGCGTTCGTGCTTGAGCCGTGCCGCCTCGCTGTAGCGCTCGCGATAGCGCACGTCAACGAGCTCGGCCACGATGGCTATCGCCAGCTCGGCCGGCGTTTTCGCGCCGAATGAGAGCCCGATGGGGCGCTTGATGGCGTCCCATTGCTCGTCGCTTACGCCCGCCTCGTTCACGAGTTCATAGATCCGGTCGTTTTTCCCGACGCTGCCCATCATGCCGATATAGCGACATCCCTGCCGGACGCCCCAGATGCATCCTTCAGCGTCGAACATATGCCCGCGGGTGAGCACGCACACGTAGTCTTGGGGGCTCGCCGCGAGCGAGAAGATGCCCTCGAAGCCCTCCCCATCGAGCAGGATGCGCTCGGCCTCGGGGAAGCGCTCCCCGCTCAAGAAGGCGGGATCGTAATCGACGACCTTCACCTGAAAGTCCACATGGGCGGCAAGGGCGGCTGTCTCCACCGCGACGTCGGAGGCCCCGAGGAGCCACACGCGCAC
>CANQTB010000233.1 GCA_947626665.1 uncultured Eggerthellaceae bacterium | reverse complement strand
TCGAACCCAAGAGCAAAGAACCCGAATCTCCCATGAAGATCTTCGCCGGATAGAAGTTCGATTTCAAAAAGCCGACGCATACGCCGATGAGGATGATCGCGACGAGCGCTGCCTCAAAACGCGAGGCGAACACGGCGAATGCGAAGATCGCCGCCGCTGATATCGCCGTGATGCCTGATGCCAACCCATCAAGACCATCGATCAGGTTGATGATATTGGCGAAAGCGACAAGGTAGAACACGGTAATCGGATAGGCGAGCCATCCGAAGTTGATGAAGCCGCCGGCATCGAAGGGGTTTTGGATGTTGGTGAGCAAAAGCCCCGACGCCGCCATGATGCATGCGGCGGCAACCTGCCAAAGGAATTTGGTGAGCGGATGGAGGTTGTGAATGTCGTCCGCCACGCCGGTCGCGAACATCACGACAAGGCCGCACGCCAAAAGGGGATAGTTCACCTGATATCCCAGATAGTTTCGAAACGGATTGCTAAAGCCCCAGAAATGCACGCCGATCAGGATGAATATGATACTTGCCACCATCCCGATGAACATCGCGATACCGCCCATGCGGGGAATGGGGTGCGTGTTCACACGTCGGCTCGAAGGATAATCGATCGCGTCTAACGAACAGGCGATGTAATGCGCGAGGGGTGTTGTTGCAATGGTGGTTGCTGCGGCAACGATCAGCGCTAGGCAACACTCAAGCCAATTCATCCCATCTCCGTCGTTTGGCATCTTATCCCATCGAGGGCTTCGCACGTATTATAGCGTTTCGTTCGTCGCGCCGCTTACAGAGGCGTGCATCTGCGATAATGGGCAGAGTTATGTGCCGAAGGCGACGTGAGAAAAGGAGCGCGTGATAGCTGCCAGCGCCACACAGAATTCTTTCGAGAAGGTCGCGATCGTCGTGGTGACCTTTCGGCGGCAGGAGCTGCTTCGCGGTCTTCTAAGCTCCATCGGCCAGCTGAGCATTGTGCCGTGGCGAGTCGTGGTGGTTGATAACGAGAATTCCGATGAAACGCACCGGATCTGCGATCACGCGGCGCAAGCGTGGAAGAAGCAGGGCGGCCCATGGGAAGCGTGCGAGCTCGATTACGTTCCGCAAGAGGAGAACACGGGCGGCGCAGGAGGTTTTTCCGCAGGCGTCAAACGCGCTTACGAGCTTGGCGCCGCATGGTTTTGGCTTATGGACGACGATGTGTCGGTGATGCCGGATGCGCTCGAGAAGCTCAGGGCTTGGGCGCAGCATTACGAGGCCGTGCAGGGAAGCCGCCTCGATGTCGATGGCGGACCGTTCTATTGGCAGTATCGCTTCTGGGCAAAGCTTGGCATCTACAATCCTTTCGCCTCGGCCGATCTCGGAAAAGAGGGCTTTCGAAAAGCCAACGCGCTCTGCTTCGAAGGCGGGCTTTTCAATCGGCGCATTGTGGAGCGCATCGGGTTGCCCGACTATCGATTTTTCCTTTATTGGGACGATTGCGTTTATGGCTATCTTGCAAGCAAAATAACCGAGGTCGTTGTGGTAAAGGACGTGGTCTTGCAACGTCGCCGCGAAGTGCCTGCATGGGAAATGGCGGCAAAGCGACAGCTCAACTCGGCATCCGATATGACACGCTTCTGCATTATGCGCAATCGCGGCCATATGGCGCACTATTTGAAGATGAACGGCGACTATATGCCGCCGCTTTTCGCACTCGGCACGCTCGCGAGCTTTGCGAAGGAGCTCGTCCGGCTCATCGCCGTCGATCGGAAGAGCTTTCGCAGTGGGATGGGGCGCCTTATTGCGGGTTGGCGCGAGGCGCGCCGCATCATTCACGATAAAACGTGGCAGCCGATGCCTCCGCTTTCCAGAGATTACGATCGCAGCGAATAAAATCAATCAGGCGACGGGTTCGCGATGCCTCCGCTATCTGCGCGTTAGCGCTCCCGCATAATGCGAATGAACTTTGCGAGACCGTTGGCTTTCACGTTTGCGATCGCCTGGGCCGTTTGCGCCTTAAGCGCCAGCGCCATCTCGCTGCGATGCGGCGAAGGCGCCTCGATGCCCGCAAGTGTGGCGAAAAGCCTCTTTCGCGCAGAGGAAAGCTCCGGTTCGGCAAATACTTCCTCCACGTTCAGGCGATCGATGACAAGTGCCGCAAGTTCGGCAGCGCCCTCATCATCGAGCCCCCCGTTTTCGGCGGCAAGGCACAGGTAGTTCACCCCGCGCTTCGTATGAGCGCCGCGCACCGCTTCGGGCGCATTGGGCAGAAGCGCCCGCAACCGATCGTCCATCTCGAGGAAGCGCGTGAGGGGAACCGAGGCGGTTTTCCCAAAGAAGGCGGCCGCATGCTCGGGGCTTTCGACGCGGTAGTGATAAAAGGCCTCATCAAGATAGAGAATTGCCTGTGCGCGAAGCAACGTGTCGTAGAGGAAGGGGTTATCCGCCCATCCGGCCCCCGGCGCCTCCACAAAGCGAATGGCGTTTTCCTCAAGAAATGCCCTGCGATAGATCGCCGACCAAATGGCGGGATGGTGTCGCAGAATGCGGTCGGCCCCTGCATCGGTTATGGCAAACGGTTGGTGTGCGGTTTTCACACGGCCTTTATACGGGCAAAAGGCCGAAAAGGCGGGATGCTCCTC
>CANQTB010000232.1 GCA_947626665.1 uncultured Eggerthellaceae bacterium | reverse complement strand
CGGTAGACCTCCGTTACAACGCTGTGTCGCAAAAAGAAAGCCATAACGCCTCTTTCTGATATTCGCTATCATTATGGTGGGAGGGTTTTGGCAGTGCCGCACGTCGGCATGAGAGAAAAAACGAAAGGGGTGTGCAGTGGAGATATTCTCTGATGTGGTGCTTTTGTCGCGCATCCAATTTGCGGCAACGGTCGCGTACCATTTCTTGTTCGTGCCGCTTTCCATCGGATTAGGTCTCATCCTTGCCATCAACGAAACCCGCTACTATCGCTCACGAAGCGAGAGGGACGCGGCTGCTACCAAGTTCTGGGTGAAGATTTTCACCGCTACGTTTGCCATCGGCGTTGCCACCGGCATCACGATGGAGTTCTCGTTCGGCACCAACTGGGCGAATTACTCGCGCTTCGTCGGCGACATCTTCGGCGCACCGCTCGCGGCCGAAGCGTTGTTCGCGTTCTTCTTGGAGTCGGTGTTTCTGGGCGTTCTGCTCTTCGGGCGCAAGCGCGTTTCCCCAAAGGCGTACATGATCTCCGCTTGGCTCGTGTTTATTGGCTCGTGCCTGAGCGCGCTTTGGATTCTCATTGCGAACTCGTGGATGCAGACGCCGGCGGGCGCTGTGCTTAATGCCGACGGCACCGAGGCGGTCATCACCGACTTCGGCGCGGCGGCCTTCAATCCCTCGATCTTCGCACGCTATACGCACACGGTCGATGCCCTGCTCATCATGGGCGCGTTCATCGCGATGGCAGTTTCCGGCTGGTACCTGCTGAAGAACCGCAACTCCGATTTCGCGATGAAGACGCTGCGCATATCCGCAGTGGTCGGCATCGTGACAAGCTGTGCGATGATCGTGTTCGCACACAGCTCCGCCGTTACCGTGGCAAACGAGCAGCCTTCGAAGCTCGCGATGATGGAGGGCATGTATGAATCGGAAGCGCCCGACTTGTATTTGTTCGGTCTCGTCGATGAGGAAAATCAAGAGGTCATCACGCCCTTCGCTATTCCCGGAGGAACGAGCTTCTTGGCAACGGGCACGTGGGACACCGAGTTCCCCGGCCTGAACGATCTGGCTGAAACGGAGAAGTACGCCGATCTTAATCCGGAGGATTTGCCGGTGAACTTCGTCTTCCAGAGCTACCACATCATGGTTGCGATGTATGGACTCATTATGCTCACGGCGATTCTCGTGCTTGTCTTCACGTTCTGGGACGGCAAGATCAAGAAGATGAAATGGCTCCAATGGCTTTGCGTGCTGGCGCCGATCTGGCCGTTCATCGCCATCCAAACCGGCTGGATCACCGCTGAGGTCGGCCGCCAACCGTGGGTCGTGTACCCCTCGGTGACCGGCCCCGATGGAGTGGTGCTTTTGACGAAGGATGCCATTTCGATGTCGCTCTCGGCGCCGGAGCTTCTTGTGACGCTGGCGCTGTTTCTCGTGGTGTACGTGATCTTGCTCATCGGCTGGGCGCGCGTCATCGCGCGTTTCATCAAGGAAGGTCCGGTCGTGGAGCCGGTTCCCGCGGTCGCTGGCGCCGGTGCTGGCGCCGGTGCGGGGGCAGATGCGGGCGTTGCGAAAGCCGATGGCGCGGCTGCGACAACCGATGTCGCCGCGACTGCGGATGCTATGGATAGCGTGAAGGCCGCTGCAACGGATAAGGCAACCGCGAAGGGGGGTGAGTAGCCGTGGAGCTCACCATCTTTGAAATCCTCTGGTATTTCCTCATCTTTCTCTTGATCGCCGGCTATTTCGTCCTTGATGGATTCGACCTCGGCCTTGCCGTACTTTCCCCGTTCATGGCGAAAAACGATGAAGAGCGCACCATTCTGCGTCGCTCGATCGGGCCGGTGTGGGATGGCAACGAGGTGTGGCTCTTAACAGCGGGCGGCGCGTTGTTTGCGGCGTTCCCCGATGCCTACGCCACGACGTTTTCAGGTTTCTACCTCGCGATCATGCTTGTGCTCTTCGGCCTGATCGTGCGCGCCGTTTCGTTTGAGTTCGGAGCGGGCGATCCGAAATGGAGCGGCTTTTGGTATTGGTGCTTCGTCATCGGCTCGCTGCTCCCCGCGCTCTTGATGGGCGTTGCTGTCGGCAACATCTATCAGGGCATTCCGATGGACGCCGCTGGCGACTACATCGGCGTTCCGCTCTTGGGGCTCATCTCGCCGTTTACGCTGCTCACCGGCTTGCTCGGGTTGTTCATGATGCTCTGCGCCGGTGCCGCGTGGGCCGCGCTCAAGGCGCCTCTGCCCTCCGACTTGCAGAAGCGCGCGAGCAACTTGCGCATTCCGCTGCAGGTGATTACGCTCGTGCTTTTCGCGGCGGTCTCGGCCTACGCGCACTTTTTCGTATCGCCGGATATGGCTCCCGAGCTTTCCGCGCTGCGCTATCTGCTCGCGATCGTATTCGTGGTGGCGATCATCGTCTCGATGGCGCTCGGCAAGAAGGGCAACGATCTCTGGGCGTTTTTGCTGCAGTCGCTCTGCGCGATCTGCCTCGTGTTCCTGCTCGCGTTCTCGATGTTCCCGAACTTGGTCGTCGCGACCGCAGGCGAGTCGATCACGATCGCCAATGCGGCATCGTCTGAGCTTTCGCTTATGTGGATGACGATTATCCTCTGCATCGGGCTTCCGCT
>CANQTB010000231.1 GCA_947626665.1 uncultured Eggerthellaceae bacterium | reverse complement strand
CGCAAAAGCGGTTTTGACATTTGGTTACAGTTCGGTACCTTATAGTAACCAAACGATATACGTAGCCAACATCCTCAGGCTAAAAACAGCGCTGACGTGGGATTCTTTTCACCAATGGAAAATACAGCTTGGCATGCTATCGGTCGAAAGATGCTTGCTTGAGCTGTGAGGCTTCGATTCACGTTAGGAGGATCGTTATGGCTGGTGTGAACGTCAAAAGCGAGATCGCCCCGTTGAAGAAGGTTCTTCTCCACAGGCCCGGGCGAGAGTTGCTGAATCTAACACCAAACACCCTTGAGCAACTTCTGTTCGACGACATCCCGTTTCTGAAAGTCGCGCAGGAAGAGCATGATGCTTTTGCGGCGGCGCTGAGGGGCGAAGGCGTGGAGGTTTTATACCTTGAGGATTTGATGGCGGAGGTGCTCACCATCCATCCCGATCTGCGTGAGATGTTCCTCAAGCAATTCATCCTCGAGGCCGGAATCCGCACCGAGCGCTATCAGAGCATTCTGTTCGAATATCTGGATACCAACTATCCCGACAACAAAGAACTCGTTTTGAAGACGATGGAGGGTGTGAACCTCAATGAGCTTAACACCGACAAGTCGAACTCCCTCGTCGATCTCGTAAGCGACGCGGCGAAGCTTGTCATCGATCCGATGCCGAACCTCTATTTCACGCGCGACCCGTTCGCGATGATCGGCAACGGCGTTTCCATCAACCATATGTATTCCGTCACGCGTAATCGCGAGACCATCTATGGCGAATACATCTTCAAGTATCATCCGGATTACAACTATGTTCCCGAGTATTACAGCCGCTACAACACCTTCCACATCGAAGGCGGCGACATCTTGAACATCAGCGATAAGATTTTGGCGGTCGGTATTTCCCAACGTACCGAGCCTGATGCGATCGACCAGCTGGCGCACAACATCTTCGAAAGCGATTCGCCTATTAAGACCGTGCTTGCCTTCGACATCCCTTCGAGCCGTGCCTTTATGCACCTTGACACGGTGTTCACCCAGATCGACGTTGACAAGTTCACGGTTCATCCCGGCATTTTGGGGCCGCTGTCTGTCTTCGAGCTGAAGCCGGAAGGCAAGGAGGGCATCGCCGTCAGCGAAGTCAAGGGCACCCTTGAAGAGATTCTTTCTCGCTATCTTGAGCGCGACGTAAAGCTGATCCTTTGCGGCGGCGGCGACGCGATTGCCGCGCAACGCGAGCAGTGGAACGATGGCTCGAACACGCTGTGCGTGCGCCCGGGCACCGTTGTCGTTTACGAGCGCAACGACGTCACCAATGCGGTTCTGCGTGAGAACAACGTCAACGTGATCGAAATCCCCTCGGCCGAGCTTTCCCGCGGCCGTGGCGGCCCGCGCTGCATGTCTATGCCGATCTGGCGCGAGGATCTGTAACCGTTCATTCGAATCGGGTGCGGCGCAATGCCGTGCCCGATCTTTCGGTATCACTAAATCACGAGAAGAAAGGAATCATCATGCCAGTTAATCTTCGCGGTCGCAGCTTTCTGAAGCTCCTTGATTTCACGCCCGACGAGATTCGTTACTTGATCAAGCTCTCGAAGCAGTTCAAGCATCTGAAGCTCACAGGAACGCCGCATCGTTATCTGGAAGGAAAGAACATCGTCCTTCTGTTTGAGAAGACCTCGACCCGCACCCGCTGCTCCTTCGAGGTCGGCGGCATGGATTTGGGCATGGGCGTCACGTACCTCGATCCCGGCAGCTCTCAGATGGGCAAGAAGGAATCCATCGAGGATACCGCGCGGGTGCTCGGTCGTATGTACGACGGTATCGAATATCGTGGTTTCAGCCAAGAGCTTGTTGAAGAGCTTGCCGACAAGGCCGGCGTTCCCGTTTGGAACGGCCTCACCGACGCTTTCCATCCCACGCAGATGATCGCCGACATGCTCACCGTGGAGGAGAACTTCCCGCATCGCGGTTTGAAGGGCCTTAAGCTTGTCTTCATGGGCGATGCTGAGAACAACGTAGCGAATTCCCTCATGGTTGTCTGCTCGAAACTCGGTATGCACTTCGTTGCCTGTGGCCCGCAGGCCCGCATGCCGAAGGAAGATCTGGTAAACACCTGCAAGGAAATCTGCAAGGAGACGGGCGGCTCGGTAACGCTGACCGACGATGTGAAGGCCGCCGTCACCGATGCTCACGTCATCTACACCGACATCTGGGTGTCTATGGGCGAGCCCGACGAGCTGTGGGCCGAGCGCATCAAGCTTCTTGAGCCCTATCGTGTCACCAAGGACGTCATGGCCCTTGCTGCCCCCGATGCGATCTTCATGCACTGCCTGCCTTCGTTCCACGACACCAACACCACCATCGGCGCCGACATCGCGAAGAAATTCGGCGTTACCGAGATGGAGGTTTCCGACGAGGTGTTCGAATCGCATCAGTCGAAGGTGTTCGACGAGGCCGAGAACCGCATGCATACCATTAAGGCGATCATGTACGCCACCTTGGCCTAATTTATTCGCTGCAGAGTTTCGGGCGGGGCTTATCATCGATGCTCCGCCCCCATTCACTCATTTGATTCCTGTGGTTTGTCATTCGTGAAAAGGGGTCACCATGGCAACTGACGTGAAAGAAAAGAAGAAAAAGAAGAAGGGCGGGGGCTTT
>CANQTB010000230.1 GCA_947626665.1 uncultured Eggerthellaceae bacterium | reverse complement strand
CGATCTGACGGCCGAGGAGAACCTTATGTTGTATGGCAAGCTCTACGGCGTGCCAAGCCCCGAAAAACGCGCCGCTGAGCTTTTGGACGTCGTTGGCCTGCGCACGCGTCGCCACGATCGGGTGCGGACGTTTTCCCGGGGGATGAAGCAGCGCGCGGCGATCGCGCGGGCACTCGTGAACGATCCGCGCATCGTGCTACTTGACGAGCCGTATTCGGGGCTTGATCCCCATGCGGTCGAGATCGTCGACGAGCTTATTGAAAGCGTGAGGGCCGACCGCACCTTCGTGATGGTGAGCCACGATCTGGAAAAAGGGCTGGCGCTCTGCTCCCATGCGCTTGTTCTCGCGCGGGGAAAGGTGGTCAGCTTTTCGGCGGTGGAGGATCTGGACGCGCAGGAATTTCGCGCGCTTTACCGCTCGACAGTCGGCATGGGGGTGGCGTGATGGAAACACCGAAGCGCCCCTCGAGTTTTGCGCAATACAAGACGCTGCTCGCGAAGGATCTGCGGCAAGAGTTCCGCACGAGGGAAATGCTCGTCTCGATGGGCGTTTATGCGCTATTGGTTATCGTCGTGTTCGGCGTTGCTTTAAGTTTCGCGCGCCCGGGCGAGGAATTCCTCGAGGTATCTGCCGGCCTTCTGTGGGCGCTTATCGTTTTCACGTCGCTTCTCGGGCTCAACCGCTCGTTTTCACACGAGATCGAGGAAGGCTGCTTAGAGGGGCTTTTGCTCGCTCCGCTCGATCACGGGGTGGTATTTCTTTCGAAGGCGACGTCGAACATGGTCTTTCTCCTCATTGTGGAGGCGATAGCCATTCCGCTTTATTGGCTGTTCTTCTCTTCTCTTGCTCACCCCGCCGAGACAGGATGGCTTATGGTGGCGCCGATCCTCGTCGGCTCGGTGGGAATTGCCGGCATCGGCACGCTCCTTTCCACCATCACGGTGAACACGCGTGGCAAAGACGTGATGCTCGCGCTTTTGTTCGTGCCGATTGTGTTCCCTTTGCTTTATGCTTGCGTGTCGGCGACGACGGCCGCGATCGTCGGTGGAGATTTGATGGCTGAATCATTCATGGTCTCGCTTGCGCTGGCGGCGGGCTACGATGTGATCATGATATTGGCATCGTGGGTGCTCTATGATTTCGTCGTCGGGGCATAAAGGAAAGCCGCCTCGGCAGCCTCGGCATTTCAGGAAAGGAGACGATGGCCTATGAAGGAAAAAGCGCGGGAGGTGAAATTGCCCGAGAGCGGCCAATGGCCCGATCGGATAGCTCCCGTCGTCCTCGGCGCGGGCATCGTGCTTTCGACGCTCGGCTTTCTTCTGGCGTTTCTGTGGGTGGGGCCCGTCTATGGTGCGAGCGTCGACGGCGTCGAGCTCATCGGCGGCTCGATGGTATCGCAGATGCTGCTCATCTCGCAGAAGATCTTCTACTTCCACATGCCCGTCGCCATCGTCTCCTTCATCGCGTTGGCGTTCGCCGCCTATTACGCCATCCGCTTTCTCATGACGAAGGAGCAGCGCTTCGATTCGTGCTCGCAGGTGGCGATGGAGGTGGCGCTTCTCTTCGTGATCTGCACGATGATCACCGGCGAGATGTGGACGCGCTTCGAATGGGGCGTATGGTGGACGTGGGAGCCGCGCCTGACCACCTACCTCATTCTCATGTTGATCGTGATCGCATATTTCATCCTGCGCAACGCGGTTGACGAACCCGAGCGCAGCGCGACGTATTCCGCGGTCATCAGCATCATCGCTCTTATCGATGTGCCGATCTGCTTCATGGTGACGCGCCTTATCCCTTCAAGCATCCATCCTGTTGTGTTGCGCGAAGGCGGCATGACTGCCGATATGGGCATCTGCCTTGCCGTATGCCTTCTGGGACTTTTGTGCGTCGGGTTTGCGCTTTATCGCGCCCGCTTTAACCAGCTGCGTTTAAGCCAGCGCGTTGAGGCGATGAAACAAACATTGGAGGAACAGCAATGAATCCGATTCTCGAGCAAATCTATTCCACCGTCATTCCGTCGGCGCCTTATGTTATCGCCGCCTATGCGCTCATCTGGGTGGCGCTTCTTGTGTATCTGCTCTTCATTATGAGGGGAACGAAAAAGGCGCAGGCGCAGATGACACTTTTGGAGGAAGAGCTTGCCGCACAAGAGGCGAAGCGCAGCGCCGAAGCTTCTCTTTCAACATCTGCCGCTTTGGGCGAAGATAAGGTATCATAATTCCACTTTAATGCATTCCGCTTTAGTGTGCGTTCTTTCGTGAAAGGTGGTTTCATGAAGGCTCTCATCCCTGCAGCAGGGCTTGGCACGCGGTTTCTTCCGGCAACGAAGGCCCAACCGAAGGAAATGATGCTCGTGGTCGATCGCCCGGCCATTCAATATGTGGTTGAAGAGGGGCTCGCCTCAGCGGCGGACGAAGTGGTGATTATCAACAGCCCCTACAAAACGGCGATCGAAGACCACTTCAAGCCACACCCGAACCTCGTGAAAACGCTCCGCGCGCGCGGAAAGGATGATCTTGCCGCGAAGGTGGAGCATGTGAGCAGCCTCAACGTGAGCTATGTCTACCAGTGCGATGCACTCGGACTCGGCCATGCGATCTATTGCGCACACGAGAAGACGGGCGATGAGCCGTTCTTCGTGCTTCTTGGCGATGTACTGGTTCC
>CANQTB010000229.1 GCA_947626665.1 uncultured Eggerthellaceae bacterium | reverse complement strand
CTCCGCCGAGGAGGTGGAGGAGGGCGACGAGGTGCCGCTCAGCAAGTACACCGTGACCAAGGAGAGCATCGGCGAGGTCAAGGTTAAGCCCTACCGCAAGCTCACCACGGCGCAGGCCGTCCTCAAGGCGGGCTTCGAGCAGGCCATCCTCCGCACCGATAACCAGATGCTCAAGGACATCCGCGCGGGCATCCTCACTGACTACTTCAAGTACCTCGCAAACGGCACCGGCACGGCGACCGGCGAGGGCCTTCAGGCCGTCCTCGCGCAGATGAGTGCCAAGCTCTCGGACGCTCTCGAAAAGAACAACGACAGCGCCACCGCGCTCGTCTGGTTCGTGAACCCGTTCGACATCGCGGACTACCTCGCGAAGGCCGAGGTGACGATCCAGAACGTCTTCGGGATGCAGTACCTCGAGAGCTTCCTCGGCGTCCAGAACATCTTCATCACCAACCGCGTGGACGCGAAGACGGTCTACGTCACGCCGACGGATAACATCCACCTCTACGGCGTAGACTTCGGCGCGCTCGCGCAGGGCGGCCTCACCTACGAGACTCAGCAGAGCGGCCTCATCGGCGTGCACCACGCAGCCGCCTACAACCGCACCTCCTGCGAGACCTACGCGCTCGTGGCCGCAAACCTCCTCGCCGAGGTCAAGGACTACATCGTCAAGGGGACGATCTCCCCTTTAGAGTAGAGCCGCTCGGTGAGGGCACGCTCTACGGCGTGGACGTATCCACGCTCGGCACCTACACCCTCACCGGCACCGCCGTCAGCGGCACGGCCAACAAGGTGACGGTTCCCGACTTCAACGGCAGCGGCAAGGGGCAGGAAGGCTACTTCCTCGCGACGAACATCCAGCCCAACGAGGGCGCGAGCGTCTTCACGAGCACGCATCCCGATAAGGAAGTGAAGCTCTACGGAGGCGACGAGAAGGGCGACCTCATGATCCTACTCGGCACCGACGCCCCGACCATGGAGTGGTTCGAGCTCAAGGACGCCGAGGGCACCCGCACCCGCTACGACCTCACCGGCATCACTGCGGCGGCCCCCATCGCGCTCAAGGCCAAGACCCCGGTCAATCGCGCCGCGAAGAAGGCTAAGGAGGCCTAGCCATGGCCTACGCGACCGTCGAAGAGCTCGAGGAGCGATGGCGCGACCTATCGGAGACTGAGAAGGGGAAGGCGGCGGTGCTCCTCGAGGACGCCGCCGCCATCCTCGACGCCGAGCTCGAGCGGTGCGGCCTGAAGCCCGAAGGTCGAACCGACAAGCTCCGCTACGTCTCGTGCCAGATGGTGAGGCGCGCCATGGCGTCCGGCACCGACGCCGGAGACTACGCGTCCGTCTCGCGCACGGCTGGATCATTCAACGAGCAGGTCACCTACGCGAACCCGAGCGGCGACATGTACCTAACGGCTAACGAGCGGAGGCTCTTGGGCGTCTCGCTCAAGAGGGGCCGAGCGGCCTTCGTCGACATATGTGGCTAGAGCAGATGGCCGAGACGGTGACGGTGATCACGCATGTGCAAGACGGCACCGACCCGTTTGGAGCGCCGACCACGCAACCCCAAGAAAAGGCTGTGGCGGACGTTCTCGTGGCACCCGGCGCGACCACCGACCTCTCCGAGGACAGGCCCGAGGGCGTGGAGGTCAATTACACGCTCTACTTTCCGAAGACGTTCACCGGCCCGCTAGAGGGCGCCGAGGTCGTGGTGCGCGGCGAGCGCCTGCGCGTCATCGGCCACCCTGACGCATTCAGCGCGGGATGTCCGACGAGCTGGAACCAAGTGGTAGCGGCAGGAGGCGCACATGGCTAGCACAATTCGCTTCAAGCCCAACCGGGCTGGCTTCAACGCCGTGCGCAATTCGGCGGGAGTGCAGGCGCTCTGCCTGCGGGAGGCCGAGGCCGTGCGCGATAGGGCAAACCATCTCACGAGCACCCGCCACGTCGGCGGCGGCAAGGTCAAGGGCGAGTTCGTGGCGGATGTGAGGCCGGGCAAGACCCGCTGCACCGCCATGGTCAAGCCCGCAGATGGCATCCCCGGCAACATCGCCGCGCATGACTGCCTCGCCGACAACGTGCTCCTCAAGGCGAAGGGGTGGTAATGGACATCATCGCCACAACCATCGCCTACCTAAGCGAGGTGCTCGAGGCCGACGGCATCGAGGCCTACGCGGACGTGCCGAGGGATCGACCCGAGCGCTTCGTGACCATCGAGCGCACGGGCGGCTCTACCTCGAATCGCCTCGACTACCCCGAGCTCGCGATCCAATCGTGGGCGCCGTCCAACCACGGCGCCTATGCCCTCGCGCGCGCCGTCGATGGCGCCATGCTCGACATGCCGCTCAAGGTGCGCGACGTGGCGGGCGTGGATCGCTCGTCCCTCTCCGACTGGCCCGATCCCGACTCTCGCAGCCCGCGCTACCAAGGCGTCTACCGGCTCACGACCACCCTCTAGCCGACGCCAAAATCCGACCACCTTTTAGGGCCCCTCGGGGCCCATTTACGTTTGGAGGCACACCATGCCCAAGAATGCTCAGAATACGAGCTTGGTCACCGCGACCAAGCCGATGACCGCCACGGGTGCGGTGCTCGTTGCCCCGAAGGGCACTCCGCTCCCCACTAGTGCCGACGATGAGATCGACGAGGCGTTCGAAACCCTCGGCTACATCTCGGAG
>CANQTB010000228.1 GCA_947626665.1 uncultured Eggerthellaceae bacterium | reverse complement strand
CGCTTGACGCCAAGTCGTTGCGCGTGGGAATCGCGTCCGTTGCGCGAGGAGCCTAACCCTTTCTTGTGTGCCATGTCAGTTTCCTCCTGCCTACTTATTTGGCGTCGTCAGACGCGGTTTCTTCCTTCTTCGGCGCACGCTTGCGCGTCGTCGTTTTCGCTGGCTCGTCACTTGAAGAGGCAGCTTTGCGCGACGTGGCCTTCTTCTCGCCCGATGCCGCTTTCGCCGGAGCTTTCGCTGCAGTCTTTGCAGGAGCTTTCTCCTCGGCCTTTGCAGCGGATCTCTTCGCAGCAGGCTTCTTCGTCGGCTCTTTCGCCTCCGAGGCCTTGGTGGCGGATGCCTTTGCGGCGGTCTTCGCAGGAGCCTTCGTCGTCTTCTTCTCGGGAGCGGCGGCAACTACCTCAGCCGTAGCGGCTGCGGCTATCTCGGCGGGCGCAGCCTTTTCAGCTTCCGGGGCCTTCGCCTTCGGCTCAGCCTTTGGAGCTTTCTCCTTCCCCACCGACACAATGCGCACGCGCGTCAGACGCTGACGATGTCCTTGAAGCTTATGGTAGTTCTTACGTTTCTTGAACTTGAAGATAAGTTGCTTCTTGTCCTTATATTGCTCAAGCACCTCAGCAACGACTGCCGTCTTGGCTGCCTTCGCGGGATCAGCCTCAACGTTTTCTCCATCGACGATGCAGATCGCATCGAGGTTCACCGTCGAACCGACTTCTACCGGCAGCTTCTCGACGCTGATGACATCTCCTGCGGCAACCTTGTACTGCTTACCGCCCGTTTTAACAATTGCGTACATGAATTACTCCTCGAAAGTGATTAAACGCAAGCGTTTATCCTATCAGCGCACTTTCAGCAAGTCAACAACGAAAACATCTTTTTCGGGAAGGAAAACGGTGGAAAACGAAAGGTAAAGGCATCCCCTTTCACCCTTCCGCTTCTATTTGAGTGCCCCCCGGATGCCAGCTTCAGCGCACCGTGGCGGGGCTATTTCCCGAATTCCTACATGATAGTTCCAAGATAAGCGTCTCGACGATCGAAACGACGACCGAAACGACAACCGAGGCTATTTCCCCAGCTCCTCCTGCAAGACGGTTCCGAGGCCGCCGGTCTGGTCGTCGATCGTGGCGTAGAGTTCTTTCACGCTGGGCAAGGCAAGCACCTCGGCGAAGAACGATTCGTCGTAGTCGAGGATTTCCATACCGCCCGCCACAAGCGCGTCCTTGCTCTCGGCGTCGATCGCCGTCATCTGCGGGCGCATCTCCGCGATCGCCTCGACGACGGCCTGCTGCAGCGCATCCTGATAGGCGGGCGCGAGGCTTTCCCACGCGTCCTCATTCATGCACACCTGGTTGCAATAGAGGATATGGTTCGTGTCGGCCAGATAGGCCTGCACTTCTTGGAAGCTCGCCCCAAGGATGGAATCAGCCGCGTTCTCCTCGGCGTCCACCGTGCCGTTTTGCAGCGAGATATAAAGCTCCGACCACGCAAGCGGCGTCGGCTCCGCGCCGATGGCCTGCCAAAACGCCATATGGTTCGAATTCTCCATCGTCCTGATCTGCAGGTGTTGGAAATCCTCGAGGGTGCGCAGCTCCTTGTTCGAGGTGGTCAGACGGAATGTCGCGTTCTGCAGGAAACCGAGCAGATGCAGCCCCGCCGCGCCATAGGCCTCCTGAAGGCGCTGCGAAAATTCGTTCTCGCCATTGAGCACCGCGTCGATCGTATCGCCGTCCGCCGTCGCGAACGCCATCGGCAGATCGAACACTGCCATCTCCGGCACGAACGACACCACCGGCGCCGTCTGGCAGACCACGAGCTGTATGTCGTCATATTGCACCTGGCGCAGCAAGTCGGCGTCGCCGCCCAAGTCGCCGTTTGCGTGATAGTCGATCGTCAGCTTGCCACCCGTGATGTCGCTCACGCGCTCGGCGATAAGCTCGCCGAAGAACTGACCAGCCGAGTCCTTTCCCGTCGAATCGGCGCCGATGAGGATCGTCGTCGGCAGATCAGCATATTCCTCGGGAACGTCGCCGAGGTTGTCGTCGGCATTTGCGGAAAGCGCTCCCGCCACGAGCAGCGCCGCCAGCAGCACAGCAAGCACCACCGCGAAAACGCATGCGAGGATCTGCTTTCTCGTCATACCCTGAGCCGTATTCTCCATACCAACCACCTAACCTAAGAACGCGACCGAGAACCACGGCACGTAGACGATCAGAACGAGCGCGATAAGGAACGCCGCGATGAACGGCATCGAGCGCCGCGCGATGGAAAGCGGCTTCTCGGACGTGAGGTTGCCGACAACGAAGAGATTGAGTCCGAACGGCGGCGTCGCCAGCCCCACCGAAAGGCAGCATACGAGGATGACACCGAAGTGCACCGGATCCATCCCCATCGCCTGCATCGCCGGCAAGAGAATCGGAGCGAGGATGATGATCGCCGGGCCAGTATCCATCACCATGCCGAGCAGAAGAAAGAGGATCACGAGCACCGTGATGGCGATCCAGAGATTCGAGAAGCTCGACGTGATGAACGTCGTGATGGCATTCGTCGCCCGCGTGAGCGCGAGCACCCGCCCGAAGGCCGTGGCGAACGCGAGGACGAAGGCGAGGCCTGCATAGGTGCGAAGCGAACTCGTCAGGATGGTGAGAATGCCTTTGAAGTGGATCGTCTTGTAGATGAAAAGCGAGAC
>CANQTB010000227.1 GCA_947626665.1 uncultured Eggerthellaceae bacterium | reverse complement strand
ACTCCATTCCCAATTGCGTACTCGGTGGCGTGTCCTTGCTCCTATTCGGTCTCATCGCCGGTAATGGACTTTCGCTGCTCGTCGATGCGAAGGTGAACTTCAACGAGAACCGCAACCTTATGATCGCCGCCGCATCGCTCATCGTCGGCATCGGCATGATGACGACCGGTGTATCCATCCCAATCGGATCCTTCAATGTTCCCGGTTTGTTGCTGGCAGCCGTGTTGGCCGTTGTCCTTAACTTGATTCTCCCCAAAGAAAAGGACGCGAACTTGCCTATCAGCTCGAAGACAAGCGCAGAAGGAAAAGGCGAGGTCGAGATCTACGACCAACTGGTCGAGCCGTAAACGGGCTTTATGGCTTTTTCTAGTTCGGGAATGACGCGGCGCCCACGTTACGTCAAATGGTGAAGCACCGTGCCGTTCAGGGTCTTCAACCCGACCCTCTGCGCGAAGCACGAGAGGCAGAAAGCATCCTGCTATGCGGGCAGAGGGTCATTGACGAGAGGCGGTCATCATGGGCAAAAAAGTGGTGGATGTCGAGGAGAAGCTTCCTTGGTATCAGGCCCTCCCCTTGGGATTGCAACATTTCCTCTCGATGTTCGGCGCGACGGTGCTCGTACCGATGCTCATGGGGTTTTCACCATCCGTGTCCGTGATGTGCTCAGGCATCGGAACGGCATTGTATCTGCTTTCCACAAAGGGAAAGGTACCCAGTTATCTCGGGCCTTCCTTCAGTTTCGTCGGACCGATCGCTGTGGCGAGCGCCACGGCGGGTGCAGCAGGCGTGGGATCGGCTATCGTGGGTGCGGGCATCATTTTCATCTTATGTGCGCTTCTCATACGCAAAGTGGGAACACGATGGATCGATGTACTGATCCCCACCGTGGTGATGGCCGAGATCATCTTCGTCATCGGATGTGGCTTAGCAACAACGGCCATTTCGGAAGCGTTGACCGTTTCAAACGGGGAAGCCCTCTGGCAGGCATTGATCGTGGCCGGGACCGCCTTTATCGTCGTTGTGCTCTGTACGTGCTTCGGGAAAAAATTACTGAACACGATACCCGTGCTCACGGGAGCCATCGTGGCATATCTTATCTCCTGTTTGTTCGGTATGGTGGATTTCGCTCCCGTGGCGGAAGCCGCCTGGGTCGGATTGCCCGATTGTACGTTTCCTACCTTTGATCTATCTGCGATCGTGCTCGTCAGTCCGATCGCGCTTATCGTGGTCATCGAGCATATCGGTCATCTTTTCGTCATCGGTGAGATGACCCATCGAAACTATAACCCGATTCTTTGGCGCTCGCTTCTCGGTGATGGTCTGGCTACCACTGCAGCCGGTTTCTTAGGGGCGCCTCCCGCTACGACATTTGCCGAGAACATCGGCGTGCTCAACGTTACGCGGGTATATGCGACCCAAGTGTTTTGGTATGCGGCGATCGTCGCTTTCGCCGTGGGCGGCTTCTGTCCGAAACTCGGCGCTTTGGTCAGCAGCATTCCCGACCCCGTGATCGGTGGTGTTTCGATTGTGATCTTCGGGCTTATCGCCTGCAATGCTTTGAAAATGCTTGTCGAGCATTCCGTGGATATGACCAATTCCCGAAATCTCATTATCTTCGGCGGCCCGGCTATCGCCGCCATCGGCATGCAATCTCTGGGCGTGAGCATTCCGTTAGGTAATTATTCTCTACCCGGTCTCGCCGTTGCGGCTTTGCTCGGCATCGTGTTGAATCTTGTACTTCCCGGTCGCCCGTCGGTTCCTTCAAACATCGATCAGTCAGCGACGCCCGAAGAAAGTTACGATGAGCTTGCTCGCGACTTCGAACGGGCGGAATACGGTCCGAGGCAGGGCGAAACAGATCCTTCTGAAGACGCTACTCGCTCTGAAGGACTTCGTCATGCAACGCAAGGCTTTCCAACGGTCGTCATGCAACGCAAGGCTTTCCAGCGGTCGCTTAAATGCTCCATTCCCTCAATCGGCTTAGCTTCCTATTTTCCGGCTCCTGTTTACGGAGGTAATCACGCAAGTAGGGGATCGCGAAACATACCTTCCCGTAGCCGATCGCACTGATGATGCCGCTTTTTATCAGGCGGCTTCGAACGGGCGACAATTGCGAGGTCGTTTTACCGATATGCGAGGCAACCTCTCCGATACGGGCCTCCGTCGTGCCTTGCATGAGCTGCGCCATCGCCGAAATGAACTCGCGCTCGACCTTGCCCAATTCGTTCACCATAGGGTTCAGCATACGGTTCTCGTAGGCGTCAATGGCCTTCGGGAAAGCAGCATCGACCGTCGCAACGTCGAGTGCGCAGTTCTTCTTACCTTGGAAAATGCCCAGATCGTTTAATGAATAGTATCCGAGCAGTTGCAGCATATAGGGTTGCCCCTTACTGAAGTCCGTAAGCAAGGCAAGCGCTTCATCGTCGACGGTAAGCCCGTGGATGCTTTTGAATACCGCACGGAGGGAAGAGCTCACCTCTTCATGGCTGAAAAGATCCAGCTCGATATGGTTTGCACGTCGCAAATAGGTGCACCCCTCATGCTGTATGATCTTCTCATAGCAGGGGGGGAGGCCCGCAATGGACAAGATCACGTTATGACCCTTGCGTGATGCCATTTGAAACGCACCGCAAATTGTCGATAGCTCCTCTATGGGAGTCTTCTGAACTTCGTCGATGGTGACGAAGATGCCTTCGGG
>CANQTB010000226.1 GCA_947626665.1 uncultured Eggerthellaceae bacterium | reverse complement strand
GAAGAAAATTTTACGTCAATTTATACTAAATTTGAACTTAAATTTTGCATAAATTAACTCTATCACGCCTTGTTAACTTAAATCGGAGGCGATGAAATGCAGAACTTTCGAGGGCGTGCTTGAGGCCATCATTTACTATAAATATGCAAGGCGCACCATCCGAGAGGTTCTCATTTTGCGATCCTGATATAAGATTGCCATTATGGATTTGAGGAACAGCTATCATCTGTATGCGATCATCACGGTGATCACATGGTCGTTGCCGAATGTGTTCACGCGGCTGGCATCGGCGTATTTCACGGCGCCGTCGCTTGCGTTTCTGCGGTTTCTTTTCGCATCGGTTATTCTGCTTGTCGTTGTGTTGGTCGCGCGCATCAGGCCCCCGAAGCTTCACGACCTCCCATGGTTCATTTTATCGGCGCTTGTTGGGTTCACCGTTTATATGGTGGTGTTCAGCTATGGGCAGAGCATGGTGGGCTCCGCGACGGGAAGCCTCATTATCGCAACATCTCCGGTGGTCACGGCGCTTATGGCACTTGCGCTGTTCAAGGAACGCCTCGCTGCTCATCAATGGGTTGCCACCGGCATAGAATTTGTGGGCGTTATCGTGCTGACGGTGTTCGAGGGCGTGCTGACGTTCAATAGCGGCGTGTTCTGGCTGCTGCTCGCGGTTGTGCTCATCTCGGCATACAACATCATCCAGCGCAAGCTCACACGCAATTACACAGGCATGCAGGCATCGATCTACAGTATTCTGCTCGGCACGGTGTTTCTGTTCGTATCCGCGCCCGGCGGGTTCACCGAGATCGCCGTTGCACCACCCGAAGCTATCGGCGACTTGCTGGTGCTCGCCATAGGGCCGACCGCCATCGGTTACGTTACGTGGTCGATCGCCATGTCGAAGGGCGGGAAGACCGCGCAGGTGAGCAACTACATGTTCGTGACGCCGTTTCTCGCCGCCTTGGCGGGATTCATCTTCGCCGGTGAGGTGCCCACATGGTCCACGCTTCTTGGGGGAGTTATCATTCTGCTCGGTGTGGCGCTTTTTACCTTCGGCGGCAATGATGGCGGCAGATTTGGTGGAAAGCTCGGCGGCAATGTTCGTGGTAGGCCCGGTGGCAAGCGCGCCAAGCCAACCCGCCCAGCGCACCCAATGCGTTAGGTGCACTAAACCAACTCGCGTAATTCATCCATCGCATCAATGCTGCGGACGTTCATTGTGTAGCCCTCTAAGATCGTTCTCTAACATCATATGAGCGCTTGGCGTAAATTTCTCAAGAAATTAAGAGAGGTAAACGAAATTAACAAAAATTAAAGAAATTAACCAAGTTAAAAGAAATCAAAGCGATATAAAATGATTAAAGAGCAACAAACGTGAAAGGGAAGATATGGCCAAGGACGATTCCGGTCGAGCCCAGATGAAACAGCCTTCCAATCCATTCACGCCAATTTTTGGGAGCGTTCCGACTCACATGGCGGGCCGAAAAGGGATTATCAACGACATGATACAGGCATTTGATGAGGGGCGCGGCAATCCCAATCTGTCCACATTGTTCGTCGGAGCTCGTGGAACAGGGAAAACAGCGTTGCTCTCATACCTTGCGCGCGAAGCTCAATCGCGTGGATGGGTTATCGCCGAGGTGACTGCAAAGTCAGGGATGCTTGAAGACATACTTGAACGCACGCGAGAGTCTTCGGTTCATCTTATTGATAATGCGGCCGAGAGAAAGCTTCGGAGGGTAGAGATAGCCACGATTGGCAGTATAGAATGGGACAATCTTTCCCGAGAGCCGCGCAATTGGCGCTCGCAGATGAACGCTCTGTTTGAAAAATTGGAGCCGACGGAAACAGGGATTCTGATCACCGTCGATGAAATCGATCCCAGTTTGGACGAGATGGTTCAGTTGGTGACCACGTATCAGCATTTCGTCCGTGAAGGGAAGAAGACCGCCTTGCTTATGGCGGGGCTTCCCCACCAAGTGTCCACGCTTGTTTCGGGGAAATCGACCTCTTTTTTGCGAAGGGCATTTCGGCATGACCTCACCTCAGTTCCCGATTACGAGATTGAGGATGCCTTCCGTATGACGTTGGCAGAGGGCGGAAAGACCATCGATCCTGATGCATTGAGCGAAGCTGTTGCCGCAATACACGGTTTTCCCTACATGTTGCAGCTCGTGGGTTATCGTGCTTGGAATGCGGTTCCAAACGGAGATGCCATCGCGCTTGACGATGTGCGCAATGCGATACGGCTGGCCTATCAGGAGTTTGAGAACCGTGTGCTCAATGCGACGTATCAAGAGCTTTCGGAAAACGATGTCGATTTCTTACGCGCCATGCTTGCTGATAGTAAAAGCACCTCGCGTGCTGATCTTATGGAGCGACTGGGAAAGGGGAGCAGCCACATTTCCACATACAAGCGCCGTCTGCTAGAGCGCGGCGTTATCGAGGAGCCACGTAAGGGTGTGTTCGAATTTGCTCTTCCGGGGTTTCGAGAATACCTTTTGGAGATGGAAGGTTAGCGCGCTGGGCTGTTTTGCTTTCGCGAGTTCGAATCCCTCCACCCCTCAAGGTGCTCGTAGCTTTACCAAAAAAAGAACGAGTTCCGAGGTGTCAAATAAGGTGCCACGCGAGGTATCAGTCTTTATGATAGGTGCTCTGACCTGCGAAAACTACTGGCGGAGGAGGAGGGATTCGAACCCT
>CANQTB010000225.1 GCA_947626665.1 uncultured Eggerthellaceae bacterium | reverse complement strand
ACGCGGATATCGGTGGTGATGCGAGATCCTCAAGTCTGGCGATTCTTCTTGAGAATATGATCCACCAAGTTCACGTTCATAAGCGCTCCGCAGACGTACTCTCGTCCTTTCATCCTAAGGTATGGGTTGTCGAATACGAGCCGATTGAGCCGGATAAGGAAAACCTCTACCGTCTCATCGTGATGAGCCGCAATCTCACCTTCGACACCTCTTGGGATGCTGCAATCTCCATCGATGGCCATCTCGGCGCGGGAGACGAGTGCGCCCACCGCCTTGCCGCCTTCCTTGATTTTCTCGCTTTAGGAGATTCGTACACGGATACGGAAAGAGACAACATGCGAAAAAGGGGTTCACATTCGGCTCGTGTCCGACAACTCGCGGACGCCGTTAGTCACGTCGATTTCGAGATCGATGAGAACTACTTCACATCAGTCGAGTTTCTTCCGATCGGTCCCGTGGATGACAAAGAGGGCATGCTGCTCGATGCTCGTTCGATCGATCTTTTGTCTCAAAAATACCATCATCTACTCGTCGTATCGCCGTTTCTCAGCAGTGCTGAAGATTCGCCGCTTCGATTATTTGTGAAGCATCGCAGCGGTCAGAGCGGAAAATACCTGCTCATCAGCAGAGATGACTCGCTTGAGAATATTGACGACGAGCTCAAGGAAGCCTATGAATGCTATGCGCCGGTTTCGTGGCTTGCAAATGTAGAACTCGAAGGAGAAGATGGTCCTCTCGCAGCCGATTATTCAGACCTCCACGCGAAGATCTATTATGCGCAGGAGCCGAATTCTCAGCGCCACCTCTATATCGGATCGCTCAATGCTTCCCGCAATGGCACGATCAACAATGTCGAAGCGCTGCTTCATCTTACGGTGAGGCCACATCGGCTCACCTTCGAGCAATTCACGAAATCATTCATCGGCGACGAGAAGACAAAAGGAGCGTTTGCCCCCTATATACCCGATCCCGCACCTGTACCTGCCGATGAAAAGGATCGGAAATTCAGTAGAATATTTCAAGCCGGCGTAAAAACAATCAACTTCACAGCCGTTAAGGTAATCTGGAAGGGTGACGCAATTTTCCTTGACGTCACGTACAAATTGAAAAAAGCGACCAAAGAGAGCGGCAGCATCTCGTATCGTATGCGTCCGCTTCTCTCGGTCTCGTGGAAAAAGGTTGGGATTAATTCAAGCGGAGGGAGCGAGCATCTCGTCTTCGGCCCATTGAAGCTCGAGCAAGTATCATCGATATTCATCGTAGAGGGGGAAGACGAGGGCAATAACGCTGTATCATGCATTCTCTGCTGTCCTCATGATCTGTTTTACGATGATGAGGTGGATTTCGTTATGCGCAGCCGCGCATTACTCGATTCTATACTGGCCGCTAACCAGGGTGCCCTTGCGCTCTATATTGCACATGCGTTCAGAATGCCGGAAGCCGAGTATAGTGGTGACACAGAGCCACCATCGAAATTATCGCACAGCACCGCGCGTTCTCGAGCACTTATTCCCCACGGCCTTTATGAACGGCTTTTAAGAATGGCATACTCAAATCCTGAATCGATTGTGCAGGCGGAGTATCTGATCAGCCTCATTCCCGACGATGTCGACGCCGAAGAGGTGGAAGCCCTTAAGGCAATGATCCGTACTTTCATAGCGGCGGTGGAGCGATGACGGACAAAACCTTCAATGTCCAAAACCGCCTTGCCGAAATCGAGCGAAAGGTGCTCGATGGCCTCGCTCCTTTCCAACGTGCTACCGTCGAGCACGTATCGAACATCTACGAGCAGGGGCGCAAACGCGTGCTTGTCGCTGATGAGGTGGGGCTTGGCAAGACGCTCGTTGCACGTGGCGTAATTGCGAAGATCGCGAGCCTGCGCTCCAAAGAAGGCGACGATCTCGTCAAGATCGCCTACATCTGTTCCAACAGCACGATAGCCGCTCAGAACATCGAAAAACTTTCAATCGACGGCGATGTCAAGCTAGCTTCTTCGGATGCTTCGCGACTTTCGATGCAGCACCTTGTCATAGCGCAAGAGCGAGGCGATGCGGAGCTCCGCGATCGCTATATACAAATCACGCCGTTGACGCCCAGCACATCGTTCTCGATCACGAGCGGCACGGGAACAATGTATGAGCGCGCTCTCATGCTTGCGGTCTTGTCCTACGATGATCGGCTGAAAAAGGGCTCTTCGCGCTATGATCGCCTGAGCGATATTCTATGGGATCCCCGTATCGGCTCAGTTGAAGATAACTGGTTATGGTGGAGGGATCAGCGCGCTGCCGCTGAGGTGAAAAGTGCACGTCAGATGGATCCCTGCAGGGGAGCACATGCTGGTTACCCTTACGACGTGCTCGAAAAGGTCGACCAAGAGTTGGAAGCGGACGGTCGCACGACTCTGACAAACATCGTCTCCTACATCGATGGTGGGAGAGAAGATCGGCAAGTAGAACATGGCATCATCGTCGATCTACGAAAGGCATTTTCAAAAGCCTGTGTCGATATGCTCGATCCGGATTTCGTCATTATGGACGAGTTTCAGCGTTTTCACGAACTCATAGCTGAATCAGATACCGAATCGGCGCTTCTCGCAAGACGATTTCTCGGCGGCAACACGCGCGTTCTGCTCCTCTCGGCGACGCCCTATCGGATGTATTCGACAGCCGCTGAGATCGACGATGGTGGATTTGGCGACTCGCACCGAGAGT
>CANQTB010000224.1 GCA_947626665.1 uncultured Eggerthellaceae bacterium | reverse complement strand
CCGACCCCGTGGCTCGCCAGCCTGCCGACATCGACATCGTGGCCGCCGACCGTTTCTCCAAGACGATGATTCTCGGCGAGTGCAAATGGCGAAACGACTTCAACGAATCCGAGGCTTTGGCCAAGCTGAAGAGCCGCGCCCGCTGCATCAAAGGCTTCACGCCGGCGCACTACTGGCTCTTCTCCAAAAGCCCCTTGTCAGAAAAAACGCTGGAGAAGATGGAGGCCGCCGGAAACGAGCGATCCGTCACCATGGAAGAGCTCTATCGCGGAAGGTAGCAGGATGCCGAGGGGCGCTTCTCGTTTACGAGAGGCGCATGATAACCCTCTTCCTCATTCGCCTGTTTCTCTTTCTAGGAATGCTATCATCTCTTCTACCGTATTGAGCTAATGGCCCGTTCGACATACTGGGCTTCGCCGGAAGGCAAACTGAGGTTCTTTCGGCGCAGAAATCATAATGGGAATATATCATATTTGATTCAAATTCTGCGATTTATCCCATTTTTATTCTCGTTCCGTATGATATTATGTATCATATTTAATTCATCGGAGGTTCCATGGTATACGAGGCCGACATAGCGGAGCGCGTGCGGATGGGCAGGGCCGAGCGGGGGCTCACCCAGGCGGAGCTGGCAAAAGAGGCCGGGGTGAGCCGTCCCACCATCGCCCGCATCGAGGCCGGAGGCGCGGGAAGCGTCTCGCTGGGCACCATCCAGCGGGTGCTCAACGCGGCCAACTGGGACCTCTCCTTAAGCCGCGGCGTCCGGCCCCGCGAGGATCGCAGCGACTTCGACATGGACTCCTACCTCGATTCCCTGTACGGGAGCGCCCGATGACCCCGAGAGCGCCACACGGCCCATCGCCACACAGCCCATCGCCGCGCAGCCTCGAGGTCTTCGTTGCGGGCGCCCACGCTGGAGAACTGCGCCTTTCGCCCGAGGGGGCGCTATCGTTTGCCTACGATTCCTCCTACCAAGGCCCCGACCTTTCGGTCGCCCTTCCCGTTTCCCGTCAAGTATTCACCGGCAAAACGGTGCACGCTTGGTTCGACAACCTCTTGCCCGACAGCCCCCAGGTGCGCCAAGGAATGGCTGCTGAGGCGGGCACCAGCACGGGAACCTTCCCGCTTCTTTCCTACTTCGGGCTCGATCTCCCTGGCGCCGTGCAGACCGTCGCGCCCGACAACCTCGGCGCGCTGCTCGACAGGCCGCTGGGCTACATCCAGATCGCTCCCTCCGACATTGCCCAGCGGTTGTGCGAAATCGTCGCCTCCGAGAGCGAGAGCCGCGCTCGGTCGTGGGCCCGCAGCGAGGAGCGCTGGTCGCTCGGCGGCATGCAGACGAAGATCGCCCTGAGGGAATTCAATGGGCATTGGTACGAATGCACCGGCGCGAGCGCCTCAAACGTCATCGTGAAGCCAGGGGTCTGGGGGCTATCGCACCAAGCGCTTGCCGAATGCGTCACCATGAACCTCGCAGCGCGGTGCGGGCTTCCCGTTGCCGCTACGCGGCTCACCTCATTCGACGGGGTTGATGCCCTGGTCTCCCAGCGCTACGATCGGTTCACCTCGCCCACCTCGGGCCTTGTCACCCGCATCCACCAGGAGGATCTCTGCCAGGCCACCGGCACGATGCCCTCGTGCAAGTACGCGGCAGACGGAGGCCCGTCTGCTCCCGAGATCATGGAGCTCCTCGCGCCTGCGCAAGACCGGAGCCGAGCGCGCTTCATCGATGCCTTGCTGTTCAACTACCTGACCGCCTCGACAGACGCCCATGCGAAGAACTACTCCGTGCTGCATCCGCGCGGCAGCGAGTTTGCCCTTGCGCCCCTCTACGACCTCGCAAGCGCGGCGCCCTACCTCACGCGCGGGAAGACCTACCGCCTCGCCATGTCTATCGGCGGGGAGAACCGCGTCGGATGGCTGAGAAGATCGTCCCTCGAGAGGTTCGCCCGCGCCAATCGCTGTGACCTTCAGGCCCTCATCGACAGAACTGAGGAGCTGGCCGAAGCGGTGAAGGGCAATGTGGAAGGCGCCCTCAACGAGCAGCGCGCACAGGCCGGCATCGACGAGGTGGCCTGCGCTCTTGTGCCCCGCATCACGGCGCTCTGCAATGCTGCCATGCGAAATATCCGCGCGGATCATGCCCACTTCGAGCCCGTCGACATCGCACGGTACGGACGCGCCATTGGATGAAGCCTTCGATACGGGAGCGGGCTTGCTCTTGTCGCTGGTATGGGAGCGCGGCAAGGGTTCATCCGTGGGCTTTCGTCAGAACTCCCTCGCATCCAAGTAATAGAGCAGTTCGCCATCGCAGTCTGTCGCTAACCCTGCGGTGCCAGATCCCTTTCAGGCATTGGACCGGAGGGTGATACTTGAGCGAGAATGTCACAGATAATGGCAAAATAGACAAAGAAATGATACTATTGGCTCGTGATTCATGCGCAGACGCCGCCGCAGGAAAGCATCAGGAAGGCACTCGGGTTCAACAGGAGAAAATCATGAACGATAAGCAACTTGCAGGAGAGTTCGGGTTAAGCCTTGATGACGTTGAGCGGATCGTTGCCAAGGTTGAATCTGGCGACCTCTCGGATTTCGATGACTCGAGGATCATCGAAGGGCGGCCATTGGAGCCTGAGCCACTGGTAACGATCTCGCTTAAAATCCCGCGCTCACGCGTAACGGCGGTGAACCGCATAGCCAAGGAGGCCGGCATGT
>CANQTB010000223.1 GCA_947626665.1 uncultured Eggerthellaceae bacterium | reverse complement strand
TCGCCTTCGAGTTGCCGCTTGTGATTTTCTACCTCGTCATCTTCGATGTGGTGCCATACAAGAAATTGCGTGAGAGCTGGCGCGTGGTCTATGTTGTTCTCATGGTGCTTTGCGCGGTGATTACACTCGACGCGAGTCCGGTGACGATGCTTCTCATGTTCGCGGCAATTATCGTGCTCTATGAGGCATCGCTTTTGGTTGCACGCATCGTTTTGGCGAAGCGCATCAAGCGAAAGGCTGAGGAAGAAGCCGCCGAAGAGGCCGAATATGCCTAAACGCTCCTTGGGATTGCCGTGCACGAGCTAGGTTTGATGACGGGAGTGGTGGACGCGGTCTGCGAGGCCGCGCGCAACGCCGGTGCCACACGCGTCTATGAGGTACATCTTTCGATAGGCGAAATGACTGAGGCAATTCCCGACGCGCTCGAGTTCGCTTTCGAGGTGCTGAGCGATCAGGAGCCTCTGCTCCAGGACGCTCAGCTTTTTCTCACGCAGGTGGCGCCGAAAAGCGTCTGCCATGCCTGTGGCGAGGAGTTTTCCCACGACCGTTTCCATCGAACGTGCCCCTCGTGTGGAAGCCTTCAAACAGAGCTCATTGCGGGACGCGATTTGACGATCGATTCTATTGAAGCTGAGGTGCCCGACGATTAGAGGAGCTGCTGACGTTTTACAAGGCAAACTCGTGCAAGGTTAGCTCACCAAACGGAAGACAAAAAGCGTAAGGAGAAAGCGCGAATGCAGATTGACATCAACAAATCGGTTTTCGAGAAGAACGACGCGCTCGCTTCGCAGCTGCGCAAACGCTTTGCCGATAATCATGTATACGTCGTTGACATCTGCGCGAGTCCGGGTGCGGGGAAAACATCAACCATCCTCGCCACCATCGACGCGCTCTGCGACGAGTTCAACATTGCGGTCATCGAAGGCGACATCGCCAGCTCGGTGGATGCTGAGCGCATTAAGGCGTCAGGTATTCCCGCCGTGCAGATCAACACCGGGGGAGCGTGCCATCTGGAAAGCTCGATGATCACGCGCGCGGTGGATGTGCTCGATCTTGAGCGACTCGATCTCATCATCGTCGAGAATGTAGGGAATCTTGTTTGCCCAACGGATTTCGACCTGGGCGAAAATGCGAAAGTCATCATCTTGTCAGTGCCGGAAGGCGATGATAAACCACTGAAATACCCCGGCATCTTTGAGGTTTCGCAGGCGGTCATTCTAAATAAGGTGGATACCGCGCCGCTCTTCAATTTCGACAAGGAGGCGTTTCGAGAAGCGGTGCGAACCCTGAACCCGAACGCTCCGATCTTCCCGATATCCGCGACGGCGGGGCAGGGTGTCGAAGAATGGACGGAGTGGCTCGCTGCGGAAATTCGCCGCGTGCAGGAAACCTGATGTTCATAAAGTCCAGCATTCGGAGGCTTATACTCTGGGTGGAGTTCAAGGGGTCTCATGTCCAGAAACCCTGACACGCAAAAGGAGAGCGCTCAAGAAAGCTCAGAAGCCCGAAGGAGGATTCGCATGGAAGCTCAGGAGAAATATCTCGTCTGCATGGAGGCGACCCGCGAGTTCATGACAGAATCGGGGCTGACCGATGTGGTTATCGGGCTTTCCGGCGGCATCGATTCCAGCATCGTTGCAGCGATTGCCGTCGATGCGCTTGGCGCGGAACATGTGCATGGCGTGCTGCTTCCCGGGCCTTATTCAAGCGAACATTCCGTCGATGATGCGATTGATCTGGCTGAGCGGCTTGGCATCAGCTATTCGACCGTTTCGATCACAAAGCCCTACGAGGCGTTTGCGGAAGTTCTCGCCGAGCCGTGCGGGGGAGCGCTTTCCGGCACGGCGGCCGAGAACACGCAGGCGCGGTGTCGCACGGTGTGCATCATGGCGCTTGCGAACGCCTATAACTGGGTGATGCTCAATACGGGGAACAAGAGCGAGGCCGCCATGGGGTATTCGACGCTCTATGGCGATACCGCAGGCATGTTCGCGCCGATCGGTGGGTTGTACAAGACCGATGTTTACGCCGCCGCGCGTTGGAGAAACGAGGAAAGCGACTTCAAGCGCGAAGTGCCGCCGATACCCGAACATGTGCTCACCAAGCCGCCAAGTGCCGAGCTTGCCCCTGATCAAAAGGACGAAGTGAGCCTCGGAATATCCTACGACGAGCTCGATCGCATTCTCATCGCGGCGAACGAGCAGGGCTTAAGCGTTGGGGAAATCGCCGCGCAGGGCTTTTCACGCGAACAGGTGGAGCGCGTGCTCGATCGCTATCGCCGTTACGCGTTCAAACGCGAACTGGAACCCCCGTTTCCCGCCATCGACTACGCTCTTTAAACGCGGCTCCCCCCCGCTTTGATAAGGAGTAATCTTTTGTAAACAGCTTGTGGTCTGTATCACGCTATCGCATGCGCTTGTCCTGATATCATAACAAGGAGAGGTTTACTGATCGATTCGTAGATAGTTTGGGGTAAGAATTGTCTGCACAGGACACGAAACATCTTTGGACTTGATGAGTTTGACCACATCATCCTCTAACATAGTATGCAAGATGCTGCTTAGCATTTTCGGTATTGCTTGCCTATGGCTTTGCTATAAGATAAGTTTCTTTTTCGCGATTTTCCAACCAATTGATATTCCGATCCCAGTGAGATCTGAGCTCTATTCCACTTTTCTCCTATCAGGATTCGCTACGCTGCTGATTCTTGCCCTTG
>CANQTB010000222.1 GCA_947626665.1 uncultured Eggerthellaceae bacterium | reverse complement strand
ATGCGGCCGAGAAATTCCTGCGCGGTGAATGCAGTCTCATGTCCCCCGCCGACGCCTGCGCACATTAGCAACGGAAGCCGCGAACAACAATTGGAAGACCAGCGAATCGCTTCTAACGCCTGCGCGCACTATCAAACTGAAGAACTGCTTTGAAACAAAGAGCTGAACCCTCGTGCACTATGCTAAAGCTGTATTCTTCTTTATGATAATCATGTACTCCTTCTTATGCTATTATTGTATTCAAGTTTATGATAATCATGTAGTGAGCAATATATCTTGCTTGCCAGAACATAATGAAAAGCGCTTCCGAAGGAGCAAAAAGTGATCCCGCGAAAGATTACCGAATCGCTTCGAAAAAGCCTTGGGCAATTCCCCGTTGTTTCCTTAACAGGGCCTCGCCAAAGCGGCAAAACCACTTTGCTGAAAAACGAGTTTCCCGAATTCACGTACCTTTCGATGGAAGATCCCGACGTGAGATCTTTCGCGTCCGAAGATCCGAGGCTCTTCCTTTCGCATTATGGAAGGAAGACCATCATTGATGAGGCTCAGCGAGTGCCCGAGCTCTTCTCATACCTTCAAGGCTGGGTGGATGAAACGGGAGAGCCTGGGCAGTACATCGTATCGGGTTCGCAAAACTTCCTCCTCATGAAGACAATATCGCAGTCTCTCGCTGGTCGTGTGGCGATAAGGCATCTGCCCCCACTCTCCTACAGCGAATTGAAAGAGGCCGGAATGCAGCCTGCTACCATTGGAGAGTGGGTTCTCAAAGGTGGATACCCCCGGCTCTATGACGTTCATGTTGATCCCGTCGAATATTATTCCAGCTACATCCAAACGTATATCGATCGCGATGTCCGTTTGGAAAGCGGCGTCGTGAAGGTTTCTGAATTCGACCGATTCGTCTCACTCTGCGCGACGCGCATCGGAAACCTTTTGAACCTGAAATCCCTTGCAAACGATTGCGACATCAACGAGAGAACGGCAAAGGAGTGGCTTTCGGTACTCGAGCAAAGCTTCATCGTGTATCTCCTGAAGCCCTATTATCGGAACTTGGGTAAACGCATCATTAAGACGCCGAAGCTGTATTTCTCTGATACGGGCCTTGCATCGGCCCTCCTCGGTCTTGAGAATTCGGAGGAATTGGTTGCAAACAATCTTTTCGGCCCACTCTTCGAGAACGCCGTCATAGCAGAGCTTTTGAAAAAATCCGCAGCAGCGGGAAGAGCGCCCGATCTTTACTTTTGGCGCGATTCCAACGGTAACGAGATCGACCTTCTGGAGATTAAGGGAGCAGGGGTCAAACGCGCCATTGAGGTGAAATCCTCAACGACCTACAATCCAAAGAGCTTTGCGACGATGGACTCGCTACGAGATGAGCTTGGCATCGATATCCATCAATGCGAGGTGGTTTATTCCGGCGATACAACCATGGAAACCAAACATGGCCTTTTGCGTGCGTATAAGGACTTATAACAGACGCCTTCGCAAAATTCCTTGCGGCAAGTGCAACCTCATGTCACCCGCCGACGCCTGCGCACATTAGCGCAACAAGAAGAAGCGGGTCAGGCTATGGTAAAACTGTGCTCTTGATTATGTTAATAATGTAGTCATGCCTATGATAATAATGTAGCGAGCTCCTCTGACCTGCGATTTTGTCATATCAGGCGTACGAGGCAAATCATCTGCTTTCCAGCTCTTGCACGCGAAAGGAAGGCAACTGATTATCGGCAATCGCAACTACGCGGCTGCAGTGGCTTCTTAATAGAGGATGAAGAAGCGGATGGCGCCAGATGCCGAGACCAGGAAGACGATCGCGCAGATGACGTACATCACCTTGTCGATGCGATGCACGGCAGCGGGTGTATGAACCCATTTCACCGTGAAGAACGCCTCACCGACGGAAACCGCTATGTGCGCCATCACGCACGCCAAAAATGCCACCTGCGTCACGCAGAGCCAAAACTTCTCCATACCCGCCATCGAAGCGTCAGTGGACACCGCGGCAAACGCGAAAAAGTGGAAGTGGATGAAGAAGAGGGTGAGAATGGCGGTCACGCGTTGGATGATCGTGGCGCGCGGCTCCTTCCGGTAATCGACGATCTCGTGGTTGCCGATGAAGAAGAAAATGCAAAGGACGAGAATCACGTGGACGACGAGCAGGCTCGCGACGATGATGCCGAGTACTTCCACGACCTTCGCCTCGTACCAGCCCGTCCACATCGACCAGCACTCGACCGCCGCATGCACGCAGAGCGCAAGCAGCACCAACAGGGCGATGGCAGCATTCGCGCGTTTCAATTTCATGGCAAACCCCCTCGTAGCTCTTCTTCATTATAGGAAGAGAGAACAAACCGCCACCGAAAGGGCACGACCCGTTGTCCTTCTGTAGCTCTCGCGTAACAACCCAAAATTACCCCGATGACCCATCACGTTGGATGACAAAAGGGCGAAGCGGCTTCAACAGTTTGCGTTCAATCGACGCAAGGAGCGCTTTCACCAGCAATGCGTTCGGTATGCTTTTGCCGACGCAAACGGCGGCAAGGATCTTGAAAGGCGCAGTGGACACCGAGAGGCTCCGCTTCCGAGCGTGGTGTCGCGCAGAGAAATTCTTGTGCGACGAAAAGCGCTGAGGGCACCGAGATGCTCGGAAACGAGCACATTCGCCATAAGCCGTCGCTTCGACAAGGCAGAGTTTCGTCTGATAGGCGGTTACCAT
>CANQTB010000221.1 GCA_947626665.1 uncultured Eggerthellaceae bacterium | reverse complement strand
CAGGGCATTCGTGTTGGCATCGTGGCCTCGAGGTTCAACGAGTTCATCACCTCGAAGCTGCTTTCCGGCTGCGAGGATGGGCTTTTGCGCCACGATGTTTCTGCCGAGAACATCGACGTCGCGTGGGTTCCCGGCGCTTTCGAGATTCCCTTCGTGGCGAAGAAGATGGCCGAAAGCGGCAAATACGACGCCGTGATCTGCCTTGGCGCGGTCATTCGCGGAAACACCTCGCATTACGAGCTTGTATGTGCGGAGGTTTCCAAGGGCATCGCGCAAGTGGGGCTGCGCACGGGCGTACCGACGATCTTCGGCGTGGTGACCACCGACACCATAGAGCAGGCGATCGAACGCGCCGGCACGAAAGCGGGCAACAAGGGCTATGACGCCGCGCTTTCCGCCATTGAGATGGCGAACCTTTTGAAAGAGATCGAAAGCTAAGTCGCATGGGCTGCGAACGCTCAGACGGCACCGCGTGCAACGCGTGCCGGGAAGCGCCCATTGCCATGAGACGAGAAGGTAACGGCAGCCTCTCGTCTGCTACGGCGGGAACGCTCTTTATCGATTACGACGGCACGATCCACGATAGCGCGCGGCTTTATGAGCCGGCTTTTCGCCAAGTGTATGGTTGGCTCGTCGACCAAGGCTGGGCCCTGCCGCAGGAATTTTCCGACGAATTCATCGATTCGTGGCTCGGTTGGAAAGTGCGCGATATGTGGGAGGCGTTCATGCCGGGGCTGCCGGAGCGCGTGTGGCGCGAAGCGTCCCAGCGAATTGGCCGCGAAATGGCCCATCGGCTGGAGGCGGGGGAAGGCGTTTTATTCGATGGATGCGAGGACGCCCTGACCGAACTCAAACAAGAGGGCTACGACCTTGTGTTCTTAAGCAACTGCGGCACAGCCTACCGCGATGTGCATCGGCGCATGTTCGGCCTCGACCAATGGTTTTCCTCCTACTTCTGCGCCGATGATTTTCCCGGGCTTGAGAAATGGGAGATCTATGAGAAGGTGCACGATCGCTTCGCCATGCCGCAGGCCATGATCGGCGACCGCGCTCATGATAAGGAAGTATCCGATCATGGCGGCATCCCGTTTATCGGCTGCGCATGGGGCTACGGAAAGCCCGAAGAGCTTGACGGGGCGGCAGCGGTCGCGACAAGCTGGCATGACGTCCCCGATGCAGTGTCAAAGGTTTTCGAAGCTCACAATGAACAGGCTTGAAGCGCAGATATTAGCCATCGCGGCTTCCGGAAACGCACCAGTGGTGCTTGTTGAGAGATACGATGATACGCTGCGCCTGAAACGCGCTCTCGCTGAGGATGCGCAGGGCTTCGGCGTGAGCGTTCAGACGGTTGCCAACTGGATTGGCGATAGGTGGGAGCTTTTCGGCGATGGCAGGCAGATGGTGCAACCCGCGATGCGGCAGGCGGCTTGCCGCAGCTTGCTTGGCGATAGATCGCGCGAGTTGGGGCGGCTTTTTTCGCGCCTTGTGCGAAATGCCCTGCCGATGATCGTTCGGGCTTCCTCTCAGGATTCCGGTCTGCCGGAGGCGCTCACCCCTTCCGAGATAAATCTCATCCGTATGGCGAAACGATATGACCAGATGCTCCAAGAACGAGGAATGATCGAACCGACGACGGCTGGCGCAAACGTGGCCTTGGCCTCTGCGCTGGGAAAGGGCCGCCTGACGGTATGGGGGCTTTGCCCTGACGAGATTCCTCTCGGCGCACGGATGCTTTTCGAGGCCCTCGACGCGCGATGGGTTGACGATCTCGAGGGCCCATCGGCCTGCGATCTTGAATGCCGATCAGCCTGCGATCAGAAAGACTTTGCCGATGAGGGCACGGGTGAGCTCGCTGGTTTGCGCAAACGCCTCTATCGTCCCGATCCGGAAGATCCTGTCGCGCCAACCGGCGCCGTCAGCTTTGCCTTTTCCACGGGTCCGGTGGCCAATCCTCGCCTCATTCAGGAGTTAGCGGAGGCCCTGTTCAACGATGAGGGCAAAGGCGTCGGCTCGGTTCTTGTGGTTGTGCGGCGCCCGCAGGAACTGGCGCTGCGTCTGCGGGAGCAGCTGGCGTCTCGTGGGCACCTTGTCGAATGCGTGGGATCGCTGAGTTTCGACGAGACGCTCACGGGAAAGCTTTTTTGCGAAATCGCCGCCATGCTCGATGCTGCCGATGCCTCCATCAATCTGGAGGCGTGCGTCGATTACGGCCTCCATCCATTTAACCGAATCGGCCGATCGGGGCTTTTCCATAGCGAAAGCTATTGGCGAAGCAAGCGCCTCATCTCCGTTGACGATATTTTTACCGATTTGACAGGCTACGAGCCCGATGACGTGCAAGGCATCCTTCCGCTGATCGAGGCAGGGCGCTTCGCCGATGCCTGCGAGGTGCTGGGGAGAGCGCTGCTGAAGAATGCGGGACGCCTTCTTCCCGCAGAGCAGGCGCGCGAGCTGGCCGTATGTCACCGTGCTTTGGAATATGCGCAGGTTGCCGAGCAGTTCTCGCTCGATTTCGCGACGTTGGTCGATATGCTGCGCGAAACCGGCGGAGGGGTTTGCGAGGCGGTTTGCGCGGCAGAGGCGGTCGGCTTGGCTGATGCGGTCGGCTCGGCAGATGCGGTCGGCTCGGCAGATGCGGTCGGCAAACGGACCCTCGTGCGGTTTTGCGACCTTGCCACGGCAGCGCACCTTCCTCAGGGCTGCTATGATGCGGTCATC
>CANQTB010000220.1 GCA_947626665.1 uncultured Eggerthellaceae bacterium | reverse complement strand
ACCAAATCTAAGGAGACCTAAAATTTTTGTCTACGAAGCTTGACTACTACATTGCCTGCTTTTTATGACAGACAGACCTAGTGCTCGGTGTTTGGCAATAAAATTAGCAATCAAGGTTTTCCGTATTAGCTACAAAATCAGCGATATTCTTTCCGTATTAGCGACAAATTTGCTAAAATTCTTTCCGTATTAGCGACAAACACCAGATAGAAATGGGATGGGGGATAAGTGGCTGAGATACGGCGGAAGATGCTCGGCAGACTGGATGATTGGAACGGCAGCGGGGCCTGCAAGGCGTTCCTGCTTGTCGGCGCCCGTCAGACGGGCAAAACCTATGTCGTGCGACAGTTCGCGCGTGAGCGGTTCAAGCATCTCGCGGAGGTGAACCTGCTCGACGATAAGAACGCCGCTCGTACCCTCTCGAGTTCCTCCGATGCCGGCGATTTCGTTTCCCGCCTGTCCCTGATCGCCCAAACGCCCGTCATCCCCGGCGAGACCCTTATCTTCCTCGATGAGATCCAGGAGGCCCCCGACCTTATCACCGCCGTGAAATTTCTGGTGGAAGACGGGCGCTACCGTGTGGTCATTTCCGGCTCCATGCTCGGCACCGAGCTGAAAGGTTTCCGGTCCTTCCCTGTGGGATACGTGCTCATCGAGCGCATGTTCCCCCTCGATTTCGAAGAGTTCTGCTGGTCGCAGAACGTCCCACAGGCCATCATCGATGATATGAGGGAGTCGTTTGACAGTCGGGTGCCCCTCGATGACTCGCTGCACAGCCGTCTTATCGATCTGTTTCGCTATTACGTGGCCATCGGCGGCATGCCCGAGGTAGTGAGCGCGTATCTGGATTCAGCTTACGACATAATGTCGGTTCGCGAGACGGCGCTCCAGATTGTGGAGCAGTATCGCTTCGACATCACGAAGTACGCCGAGCCCCGCGCTCCGCAGATTCGACGGGTGTTCGACGCGGTGCCCTCGCAGCTCGACAAGGAGAACAAGCGCTTTCGTATGGATGCCCTGAAAAATGGGGCGGTGTTCGATCGGTACGCGGACGACTTTGCGTGGCTTATCGATGCCGCGGTAGTGCTTCCGACGTATCAAGTGGCACAGCCTAAGCGCCCGCTCGAGCGGAGCGTGCGCGAGAATCGGTTCAAGCTGTACGAATCGGACACGGGACTCCTGCTGGCGCAGTACGAGCCTCAGACTACATTGGATGTGATCGCCAATGCCTCGTCAGTAAACTTCGGTGCCGTATACGAGAACGCAGTGGCCCAGGCGCTCACCTGCCAAAACCCGTCGCTGTTCTACTATTACAGCAGCCGAAAGGGCGAGGTCGATTTCATCGTGCAGCGCAATGACGGCACTCTTCTGCCCGTTGAGGTGAAGTCAGGAAAGGATTACAAGCTGCACACGGCGCTCAACAATCTGCTCGGAACACCCGATTACGATATCAACGAGGCATGCGTGCTCTCGATGGCAAATATGGAGCGCCGCGAACGCGAGGGGAAGCCCGTCTGGTATTTCCCCCTGTACCTGACATTTTGCATCGCCGAACAGGCCAACGGCCGCCTGGCTCCTACGCATCTAGCCCCGCCAACCTTCTAAAAGAGGGTTCCCGAGCTCGATTCGAGTCCCCTTATGTCCCCGGGCGTTCTACGCTGCCCCCGCGTTCGCGTTAAGATCGCTATCGAGACGATTTAAACGGCCGCTGTCTCCAGGTCGAGTTCGGCGGGGGCGGCTGTCTCGGCGGTGCGGTCGGCCAGCGCTTTGGCCACGCGCAGTACCACGTAGGCGCCCACGACGACGGAGTATACCGCGATGCTCACGACGGCTACCTGGTTGCCGGCCAGGGCGCTCCCGGAAGCGATGACGACCTCGATCGCTTCCCCGACGGCCACTTGGTGAGCAGCTGGTCGAAAGACGCCGTCGCCAGGGCGGTCGCTGCTACTACTGCGGTCGCAAGATCCTCATCGACGAGCCGAAAAAGCTCATCACCAAGGACCTCGGCAAAGCCGAGGACGCACGATAACGCGGCCTACATCCACAAGCTCTGTTCCCAAAACCAGCTCGAGATCATCGAGCTGGACGAGGACGTCTCCTACCTTCAGCCCTACGACGTGCTCTACATCCTCAATCTGCTCACCGAGGCCGACCGCGGGGACATGGTGCTCTACCCGTTGCCGAGAAAATGGAAGTAAAAAAAGCTGCACGACTACTTCCATGTGGAGACCAAGGCGAAGCTCACGCTCGGCTTCGACGAGATCGAGGCGATCATCGAAGACCGTCTTCCCCCTTCCGCATACAACGGCTCAGGCTTCTGGTACCGCAAGCCGAAGTGGGGGCCGGGCTGCATCAGCAACTGCTGGGAGCGCCAGGGATACCGCATCTCCAAACTCGACCTGGACAAGCAGAAGGTCTCGTTTCAGCGGGTGGTGAACCACATGGTGCCGTTCCAGATCCCCAAGAGGCTTCTCGACAGGAAGATCCCCGAGGACGCGGAGTTCAAGCTGCAGCAGGTCTGCGCGGCGATCATCAAGGAATACAACCTCTAGTCGGCGGCATCGAGGTCTTCTGCATGGCCCGTCCGGGGCGAGAAGCGCATTCCCATCGGATATGACAGATCACCTCAGGCGACTGCATCGATCTTCGGCGGAGCCGCAAGCCAGGAGCAAAGACCGCGTATAAACGACGGATCTTAAAGCCAGCTGCCGCCTGCGCTCAGACGCTCGGTGTGGCTTCCC
>CANQTB010000219.1 GCA_947626665.1 uncultured Eggerthellaceae bacterium | reverse complement strand
GGCCTCGCGGACGTTGAGTAGATTCGCCGCTTGCGCATTATGGCGAATCTCTCAACTGCTCGGCATTCACTCTTGGGCCCCCTCCGCCCCTCGCGAAAGAGGCTTCCTGCGCTTAGAACGTGAAGGTGCCGCCGTCGCCCCACTCCCACGTGCCCTCGATGCCGTAGTGGTGCGCCACCGCCATGAAGGGGAATTTCGCGATGCCGAGGTCGGTGTATTCGAGGCCGGTCTTCACGCGGATGAGCTTCGCGGTCACGCGATTCTCGCCGTCCCAGATGAACTTCACCGGCTGCTCGTTGATCGCCGAGGGTGCCTTCCCCACGGCATCCATGCAGGCGCGCAGCCATTCGGGTGCCTGCATGAGCGGCGCGGGGCCCTCATACATCGCCTCGAGTTTCTTGCTGCGGGCGCGGATGGTCGTTCTCACCGAGCGCTGGCGCAGCGGAATCTTCAGGGGCACATACCCCATCGGCACGACGTCGTGCACTACGTCGCCTTCGCGCAGCTCGGCACGGCAGGTCTCCTTGTCGTAGGTGCTTGCCACCCAGCAGGTGCCGAGCCCGCACATCGTTGCCACGAGGACGAGGCGCTCGCCATAGAACCCGAGCTTCTCCTCGGGAAGCTCGCCCTTCGGCGCGATGAGGGCCGCGTAGAGCGGGGCGTCGGTGGCGAACATGGCGCGCGCCATCGTGATCGCGGTGCCGTCTTCGCGCGGGCCGTAGAGCTGGAAGTTCATCTCCGGCACGTTCTCGTTGATCTCGTCGATGTTCTCCTCAAGGGCGCGCAGCACGTCGCCCTCCACGGCACGGGGGTCGAAAGCGCGCATCGATATACGCGTGTTGATGGCTTCAATGATGTCCATGAAATCTCGCTTTCCTTGCGATAACCTGACAAAACGACGATTCTCTGGGAAATAATTATCGCTGCATTATATTCTACCCGTTGTATTGCGTTGGGAAACGACGTGAAGGGAGGAGCCATGGCAAAGCACATCGATGATCGGAAGGTGGCCATCATCGGCGTGGGATTCGTGGGGTCGGCGACCGCGTTTGCGCTGCTCGAGAGTGGGCTTTTCTCCGAAATGGTGCTGGTGGATGTGGATCAGGCGCGCGCCGAGGGCGAGGCGCTGGATATCAGCCACGGCATCCCCTTCGCAAGCCCCTGCAACATCTATGCGGGCACCTATGATGATATCGTCGATGCAAGTGTGATCGTGGTCACCGCCGGTGCGAACCAGAAGCCGGGCGAGACGCGCATCGATCTCGTGAAAAAGAACGTCGCTATCTTAAAGGGCATTCTCGCCGAGATCCGTAAGCGCGAATGTGTCGGTGTGCTGCTTGTGGTTTCAAATCCCGTCGACATCCTCACGTACGTGGCGGCGAAGCTCTCCGGCATGCCGCAGAACCGCGTGCTGGGCTCGGGCACGGTGCTCGACACGGCGCGGCTCAAACGCTTCATCGGACTGGGGCTGAACGTCGATTCGCGCAATGTGCACGTGCGAATCCTCGGGGAACACGGCGATAGCGAGATCATCGCATGGAGCAATGCGCACGTTTCGGGCGTGCCGCTCGAGGATGTGTTCCATATGCGCGCCGAGGGCAGCTACGAGCAGTTCCGCCACGAGATCGCCGATCGCGTGCGCAACAGCGCCTACGATATCATCGCGAAGAAGGGCGCGACCTATTATGGCATCGCGCTTTCCGTGAAGCGCATCTGCGAGGCGATCGTGCGCGACGAGAAGTCGGTGCTTTCCGTTTCCACGGTGCTCACCGGCGAATATGGGCTTACCGATGTGGCGCTGAGCACGCCGTGCGTGGTGGGGGAGTATGGCATCGAGGGCACGCTGCCGCCGGCACTGAACTACGCCGAGCAGAACAGCCTGCGCGATTCGGCGCAGAAGCTCAAAGACGTCATCGCCGACCTCGACCTCTCTCTGCCCGAGGAATAAAAGCGGTAGCGAGCCATGAAGCATCCCCTTGCAATTTAGCGAACCGGGGAAGAGCGCACGAAAACGAGTGGACGTCCTTTGTGCCCAAGCTCTGACCAGCTGTTGGCGCGGAACTCTGGCGTTGGCGACGCGTTCTTCGCGGGTACAGCCTTTTCTCTCGTGAAGGGATGCGAAATTGAAAAAATAGCGAACAAATGTATGATTTTATGCTATAATACTTCGTGACAGATTAATTGATTCGCGTACGTTTCTACGCTCGTTTGGTTGGAAGCTTCCTAACCCTTGGGGGACAGCCTGAAAAGGGAAGGAGGCTTCTTTGTATATCTGGTACGGGAAATCTTGCCAAATAGGTAGCGTGATGCTACCATGCTGAGTGATAAGAAACCATGCTATTGCCTTGAAGCAATAAAGCAAGCAGTAGAGGAAGGCCGTTACTTCACAACAAAGAAAAGCTTGGCTTGGTTGAGGAATCATGGGCTCGCACCCCATGTTGCGGTGGATATGCTTATGGCTCTTAATCGAGAGCAGTTTTGGGAATCGAGAAAACCTCAAGGAAGCAATGAGCTATGTGCGGATGTTTATCGGCTCGATTACGAAGGAGCTGAAATTTCCGGTTGTTTCTATATCAAGTTTGTCTTTGACGAAGAGGCGGAGTCGGTGATTCTCATGTCATGTAAGGAATGGGGGTACGGATGGTAGACACGTTGAAAACATGCCCCAATTGTGGCGTGGAGATAGATTGGATTGACGGTCCGGTTGAATGGGATATAAAAGGAAAAAGGATCATGGTCGATCCGGCTCATCACGGAATTTGCCCGCAATGCGGAGAGGTTTTCTTTGATGGAGGGAC
>CANQTB010000218.1 GCA_947626665.1 uncultured Eggerthellaceae bacterium | reverse complement strand
CCGAGGAGCATTTCGGCAGGCCAGTTTTCGTGACCGATTATCCTGCGGGTATCAAAGCGTTTTACATGCGCGCCAACGACGACGGAAAGACCGTGGCGGCGGTGGACTGCCTCGTGCCCGGCGTGGGGGAGATCATCGGCGGTTCGCAGCGTGAGGAACGCCTCGAAAAGCTGCAGAAGCGCATCGAAGAGTTGGGAATGGATGTCGAGCAATACAAGTATTACCTCGACTTGCGCCGCTACGGCACCTGTGAACATGCGGGATTTGGCCTCGGCTTTGAGCGGCTCGTCATGTACCTGACCGGCATCGACAACATTCGTGACGTGATTCCGCATCCGCGCACCGTCGGCAACGCTGAGTTCTAATCGTAATCCTCCAACATCGCTGGGTCGGCATCTGGAGGGCAGTATGTGCGGGAGGTTTACCAGCCTTACCTATGACGAAGTGGCGGATGTCATCAAAGAGATTGAGGTGACATCGCCCCTTAACATCATGCCCGATTGGCCCGCCACGCGTCCGAACGCCTATCCGAAGATGCGGGTCACCATCATCAGACCCGACGAAGAAAAGAGCGATGCGAAAGAAAAGCTTGTTCCTGCCGAGCTTCAATGGGGATTTCCCGTGGAATGGCAGCAGGGGGTCGTGTTCAACACACGAATCGAATCAGCAGGAAAGCCTTTATGGCGCGATTCGCTCACACACCGACGCTGCCTTGTGCCTGCGCTGAGCTTCTTCGAGCCACACCAAAGCGAGATGGCGTTGAGCCCCCGCACGCAGAAGCCGATAAAGCGGCCCTATGAGTTTACCCTCCCGGGACGAGGCGTGCTTCTTATGGCAGCGATTTGGAAGGAAGATTGGTTTTCGATCCTCACCACCGAACCGAATGCCTCGGTCGCGCCGATTCATCCGCGTATGCCGCTTGTGATAGCGCAGGACGAGATAGACACATGGCTCCATGGGGATTACGGTAAACTCGTCGATCGAAGCGGCATCAAACTTACGACAAGGCCCGAACTCCCGCTTGCGCAAGTCCCAACACCAAAGCCTCCGCAAACTCCAATGCGAGCCTCTGCCGCTTCGGTGAAAGCGCCCGCACAAGCACCTTCGCCAACCCCCGAGCTGCCTTTGACGTGAGTTCTTACGCAGACACCAATGCAAGCACCTACGGCAACCTCTAGAATACTTTTGGTTCGGCGCTTCCTATTCAGGATATTTGTTGTCATTGAACTGCTCGTTGAGTTCGTCGAGCATATTAGTCAATTCGCGCATCGAATGAACTCCTAGCTTTATATAAATATTTCTGATGTGGGTTTTAGCCGTGTTGTCTGAAATCACCAGCTCTCTTTGAACAAATTGTCTTCCTCGTCCTTGGGCGAGTATGGAAAGAACCTGCTTTTCGCGATTGGTAAGTCCGGCGGTGGCGGCTAGTTGTTCGATGATGGCATTTTGGGGCGATTCGTCGGATGATCTATCATCAGCTGGCTTGGTCGCTCCCCACCCACTCCGAAAGCTTTTGTCTCCCGCTGAAGCTAAAGCCGTAGAAAATACGACCGCCGACAGCAGGAGCGAAATAGTTGCAATGGGGCCAAGGTCAAAAACATATGTAGTGAGGATGATGGGTTGTTCCGAGATAGCTGACACGAAAAAAATTGCGACAGTGCTTATAATGCCACCACCTACTTGACCGAACATGAGGCTGGCGGTTGAAAAAGCCACCGTCCAAGTTGCTGATTGCTGCAGGTATCGAGTGAGCATTGTGCAAAGACCCCATACAGCGAAGTAAGTGAAATAAAAACCACTAAGCAATAAAGCCAATCCGATCGGTGAAAGGGAAGGTTCTAGGGTGAATAGAAGACTCCCGATGGCTATGAAAGAAAAACCTGCTTGATAAATCATTTGGCTGAAAGAGAATTTTGCGACGAAGGCGAAAATTACCAAGGCAAGAGCCGCACCCGACAAAGCGACACTGTTGATTATTGGCGGTAGACAATCGATCAAATTTAGTTGACATTCAGCTATGCCGTTCGAAAGGCCGAGTACGGCTGCCATGGAAATGAATTTCCATGGAAATGTGCGGTCTTGCGTAGGGAAACTCGGAGTTCTTGTATGCCGCGAGAGCGGATATTTAGACGCACGGTATTCCGTGAAGCCAACCAAAGCTCCAACTATCGAAATGATTGCGTAAAGAAGCCGATGGTCGAGAAAGCTTAATGCTGTGGTGGCGATGGCGGTAACGAGCATGGCTATGATGCTGTACGTAAGCACTATGCGCGTTGGCATTCCGTCAAACAAATGAGCGAGCATGACGAGCATGAGGGTGGTGCCGAATCCCGAAAAGAGGGATCCAATCAAATAGAGTACTGTGGGAATAAATGTCATTGAAGCAAATGGGGGAAGTAAGCTTGCCGTTAATGCGGTTGCGCCGAACATCGAAAATGTTCCCGTCACTATTGCGTGACGACGACGCCTCCGAGCTTTTTTTCAAGCCTATCCGGTATTATTCCGAACATAAGATAGGATATCGCGCAGAACAAAGTGGGTCCAATCCAAAACGGAATGGTTGTTCCTGAAGGAAGCCATGAGAGTTGCTGAGAGGTAAGAGAGGGGAGCAATCTATGGCCTTGGATGCAAAAGTTCATCCAAATGAAGCATAAGCACACATGAATTAAAAACGAGGGATTTATTTGGGTGAAGGGTGATGTTGCAAAAACGGCAGGAAATCTATTCTGTCGACCTTTCATGGTGTACCGTTCTCGCGCATTGTACTCTCTGTTGGACGCAGGATCCGCATTGGGGCTC
>CANQTB010000217.1 GCA_947626665.1 uncultured Eggerthellaceae bacterium | reverse complement strand
CCTGAACAGGTTCCACAAGGCGAATATCATCATCATCTTTTTGGTGAGCGCCGTCATCGGCGGTGCCTTCGAATACTTCGTCTGGTGGTTCATGAAGTTTGCGTTCGGTGCCACGGCGTGGGACTACAGCGGCATGTGGCTCTCCATCGGAGGCGGCGGCACCTGCGGCGTGTTCATGATTATGTGGGGCATTCTCGGCTGCGTGTGGATAAAGCTGCTGCTCCCGATTTTGCTGCACGTGGTGAACCTGATCCCGTGGAACTGGCGTTACGGCGTCACGACTATTTGTGCGGCGCTCATGATCGTCGACGGCGTTATGACGCTGCAATCGTTGGATTGCTGGTATCAGCGCCTTTCGGGGGTGCCGGTAACGACCTCGGTTGAGAAGTTCTACGATGAGCACTTCGACAACAGCTATATGGCGAATCGCTTCCAGTCGATGACCATCACGCCTGACGACTCCGTCCGTGGGCAAAGCGACACGGCGAGCCAATAACCGGGGGTGAAATAGCAAGACGGTCGAAGTGTAAGGAGCGCGCGAAGCGCTGGCATTTGAAGGCGTGAAAAGTGCGCAACGCAGAGAACCCTCCAAAAGCGCAATGCTCGGCAAATATCTTGAGAAATCAGTCGCATCTCATGGTAACGTGAGATGCGACTGCTGCAAATACGGTGAGCAACCTTTCATCGAGGCCGAAACAATCATTCAATTCCAAGCACTATCCTGAAGCGAAATTATTAGCTATCCATCTGGGGTTTTAAAAAATACCCCAATGGGGGTGACGTGTTTGCAGACGTAACGAACCTAAGATGAGGCCGTCCGATAAGAGGAGTCGGACAAAGGATAAGCCTAGGCAACACATCGTGCTGCTCAAAAAGAGAGGGGTCTCATCATGAATCAAGATATTTCCCGCCGTAACTTCCTGTCTGGTGCCGTGGTGGCTACGGGCGCTGCTCTCGTCTCTGGCGTTGTCGGTTGTGCTCCGGCGAATTCGTCGGAAAAGGTAACTCCCGAAAGTGATGTTACTCAATCCGCTGAGAGCACTGCGGCTTTAATTGGAAGCGCCCCTGCGTGGTTGGGAGCTGCACCTGAAATCCCCGATTCAGACATTGTGGAAACGCGCGAGACCGAGTTGCTCATTGTAGGGGCGGGCAATGCTGGCATGGTTGCCGCCGCAACGGCACAGGATTTAGGCCTTGATTTCATAATCGCCGAGAAATCCGGAGCGGTTGGCCCAACGCGCAATTGGTATGGCGCGGTAAATGTGACCGAATGCATTGAAGCGGGTCAAAGTGTGGACACGATCAAGCTTAATAATGTTTTGCGGCAGGCATTTTGCGGAAAGAACGATATGCGTGTAGTGAAAACATGGTTGAATGAGTCCGCCGAGGTGCATGATTGGATAAAGGCCATCATGGACGAACACGGCTATGATGTGAACTTTGACGGAGATCAGGGCGAAGGCCGCGGTGGTGTGGGTCTCGACATGTATGTGCCTCCTATCCAGGTGAATTACGTTGCCCGTGATGATTGTCCTGAAGAATATGCCAAGATGGCCCGCAACCAAATCCTTGAAGACGTCTTGATGAAGGCAGGAAACTCCGTCACATACAATTTTGATCTTGCCAAGCTTATCACCGATGACGCAGGAGCAGTCACAGGCGCCATTTTCGAGACCCCCGATGGCTATGTGCAGGTAAATGCTCAAAACGTCATGCTCGCCACCGGTGGATATGCGGCTAATCCTCAGATGATCGAAGGCATTAACCCGATCTTGCCGCGTTGCCTGACTGCCGCCGTCTTTAATCCCACCAACACCGGCATGGGCATTAAGGCCGGAATGTGGGCCGGTGCCATGAAGGATCCTGGCGCTGCTGCGTTTGTGTTCGATCGCGGTGCTGTGACTCCCGGCACAAAGGCTGGCTATACGAAAGAAAGCATCGAAGCGGGTGAGCCCATGCTGCCGGGAAACAGGCAGTTCAATCCCGGCACCCAACCTTTCCTCAAGATGAATCTTCACGGTGAACGCTTTACCAACGAGTCTGCTAATTACGATTGGCTTCCCTACGCTGCCGCCTCGCAACCGGGCGGAGTTTATCTCGAGGTCTGGGATGCAAATTTCCCCGAAGACGTGAAGCGGTTCCATGGGCTCGGATGCTCAAGTCAGACGAACCTTTTCGTAAACGTTATGGGGCAAGGAATGAGCTATCTTGATTCGTGGATCGAAAACGGCGCCGTCATCAAGGCCGATACGCTTGAAGAACTTGCTGACAAGCTGATGCTGGAAGGGGAGTACAAGGAAAATTTCCTTGCCACAATTGAACGCTATAACGAATTGTATGATAAGCAAGTTGACGAGGATTTTGGCAAAGAGCCCTATACCTTATCCGAGATACGCACAGCCCCATTCTACGGAGTTACTTTGGGAGGGGCGCTGCTCGATACATCAGATGGGCTCCGCATAAATGCCAACGGTCAGGTTCTGAACGTGGATGGTGACGTTATTCCGGGCTTGTACGCAGCCGGAAATTGTGCGGGATCCATTTTTGCGGATGGCTATTACAATCTTACGCATGGCATGGCTTGTGGACGGGCGGTGACGTTTGCGCGCCATGAAGTGCGCTACATAGCGGGCGATATTGCATAGCCACTAACGTACCGCATAAGACAAGAGATCGATTTGGGACGATGCCTTGCGCAAGGCATCGTCCCTTTGACACGTTATCAAGCGCAAATTAGATGTACAGCATAAGCATGCAGCACAAGCAGGAAGGAATCGTTTTGTGAACGCAAGGAATCCTTGGTTGACGACTTTCATAGCA
>CANQTB010000216.1 GCA_947626665.1 uncultured Eggerthellaceae bacterium | reverse complement strand
CGGTGCCACCGTCCGCGCTGGCGGCGATATCGGGGTCCAAAGCGCACGAAAGACGTATGGGAGCCCACCTACGCGTCGATTTGCGTCCAATTTGGCCGAGCCGGGCCTTCAACACGTATTCGTCGGAGATAATCGGGCGCAATCCCAACGTCCAGCGAAAGGGTGGCTGATGAACGAGAAAGTGACCAGATTCTACGAAGCCGTGTCTGCCGACGAGGAGCTGGCAGCAGTGGCAGGTGGCGTTAGTTGCGGTTGCTTCGTCGTTGGCGCTGCCAAAGGTTGCGGCTGCTGTAGTTAGAGCGTTTTGCCTAAAGAACGCAATGCTTCTGCGATCCTTGCTGAATCCCTCGCGGTCAGAAACAGCGCAGCGGTAAAATCGATGAGACGATATGAGCAGCCGATCAATCTATCTCTTTCTTTCGAATATGGCTGAGGTGGTTCTTCTTGAAAGCCGCATAGTTCGTGCCGAAGATCTTCGCGTCGGTTTCAGTGAGCTCGCCTCTTTGGAACTTGATGTCGGTGAGTTGGATCGTGCAGATGCAATCGGCAACCTGTGAAAATTTGCATGTGAACGGCGCGCGGCGGCAGAACGCCTCGAAGCACGCAAGGATCCTCTTGCGCGTCTCCATCTCAAGATCCTTGTAAGGTCCCTTGCCATACATCAAAGGAGACGCATGAAACGGCAGATCGGGAAGCGATTTCTTCCTCAGGTCCTCTTCCATCGCCGAAATCGAACTGGCAAGATCAGCATTCTGCTCGTGGAGCACGAGCGACACGATGCAATAAGCCGAATGCCCCCTTTGGCTTCCGGACTCGTCAACGAATATGCTCAGCTCCCTAGTGATGGAAAAACCTCCCATATACAAGAAGTGCCGGGGGACACCCCCGGCCACTTGGTAGAAGCTAAAAGCCTCCGTGGCATTTATACCATGCGCAAGGCGTTTTCACAATAAGCAATTCAACTGACCAATATATGCAGGATCTGTCTACGCAGGCCGCCTCGTGGTTGTAAGAGTTAGAGGCGTACGGCGCATTCTAAGAGGTATTGATAATCCCAATGAATCGTTTTAGAATATCTTACACATGAGTAAGATACGTGTGTGTAAGATTAAGGGGCCATCATGTTCGTCGGGCGTCATGAGGAACTTGCGGCAATGGAGAGGCTCTACGAGAAGGATTCGTTCCAGATGCTCGTTCTCTACGGGCGTCGACGGGTGGGCAAGACCACCTTGCTCGAGCATTTCTCCAAAGGTAAGGACGCTCTCTTCTTCACCGCCAAGGAGCAGAGCTCTGGGCTGAACCTGCGTGATCTGTCGCGAACGATATTCGAGCATCAGGGCCTCAGCGATACTGCGGCCACCTTTGAGACATGGGAGGCTGCTTTCTCCTATCTCGCCGAGCGGGTTGTTGCGCGTGTTGCGCCCGCCGAAAAGCTTCTCTTCATATTCGATGAGTTTCCCTATGCCGCTGCCACCGATCCGTCGCTTCCTTCGGTGCTTCAGGTTGCCATAGACCGCATGCTCAAGGATAAGAACATCCTCCTTGTCCTGAGCGGCAGCAACGAGGGTTTCATGGAGAGCAGGGTGCTGGGAAACAAGAGCCCGCTCTATGGGCGGCGTACCGCCCAGATAAAGCTCCAGCCGTTCGATTACTTCGACGCGGCGAAGATGACCCCTCTGGTCAGCGAGCCGACCGAGCTGCTGAGATATTACGCGACGTTTGGGGGAACGCCGTACTACCTTGCGCAGATCGACGACCGGTGCACCTACGAGGAGAACGTCGAAGAGCTCTTCTTCCGAAAATCCGGACTTCTGTATGAAGAGCCGCTGATGCTTTTGCGGCAAGAGCTGCGCGAACCCTCCCTCTACAACTCGATCCTCTATGCCGTTGCCTCTGGGGCCACATCGCCCAAGGAGATCTCCGAGCGATCGGGGGTGGAGGCCACGACCACGAGCCGGTACCTAAAGACCCTGGAGGACCTCGGGCTCGTGACGAGGCTGGTTCCCTTCGGCAACGATCCGCAGCGGTCGAAGAAGGGCCTCTATAAGCTGAAGGATCCCTTCTTCGCCTACTGGTACCGGTTCGTTGGGCCGAATCTGGGCGCTATCGAGGCCGGGGCGGGGCATGCGGTGGTGCGGCAGAGGGCTTTCGGTGAGCCTCTTGACACCTATAAGGGAAGGATCTTCGAGGAGGTCTGCCTGCAATGGCTGAAGAGGGCGAATCGGGAAGGAGAGCTGCCTTTCCTTGCGACGGCTTTCGGAAGCTGGTGGGGGACTGATCCAGACAAGCATGAGCAGACCGACATAGACGTCGTGGCAGCCGATAAGGGGGAGGAATCGATCCTGCTTGGGGAATGTAAGTGGCGCGAGAGCTTCGATGAATCGGATGCACTCGGCGCTCTGGAGGATAGATCGCGGCTGATCGGGGGATACAGCCGTCGGTGGCTCTACCTCTTTACCAAGCATCCGGTTTCACCGCAAACCAAGAGGAAGGCGGCAGGTGAGCGGATAGCGTTTGTTGATGCGGACGATCTGTATCGCCTGGTGGGGTAGCGGCATTTCTGATGCGCGTGCGGCGAATGCGACAAAGATGCGACAAAGGGACGCTCCAAATGCCATATGCTAAAAAGCACCATGAAGGCATGGTGAGAATGCGACAGTAGGGGTGTCCCTATGTCACATGAATGAAAAAGTCTTTGGAAAAGGCGTGGAAAATCCGCGAGGTAGGGTATACTGGCTTTTGCATTTGCGGGCGTAGTTCATCGGTAGAACCAGAGCCTTCCAAGCCGTGTCGGGGCTGATTGTTTAAGAAATCCTCGAAAT
>CANQTB010000215.1 GCA_947626665.1 uncultured Eggerthellaceae bacterium | reverse complement strand
TTTTGGTGTGATGCGCGAAAACTCGACCGGTCGCCTTGTGGGCATAGCGCCTATTTTCGACAACAACGTTTCCCTTTTCACGCGCTATCTCGACGAGCAGCTGCAGCTTGAGTCGATGCTCGAGCTTTGCGTGGGGTCTTCTGGGATGTTCGATGCAACACTGGGGGTGCAGGGTGCTTCTCTTTTGGAAGATACCCAGCGTAGCCAAGTTGATAGATTGCGGGATTTCGAATTTGATGGAAGTGGTTTTATCGCCGAATACCGCGATGCGCATCCTGAGGGAAAGGTTCTATCCGAAGAACGCCTGCAAATCCTGAGCGCTTTCGTTCGCGCTCGTGCCAGTCAGCTTCTGGAATAGGAGAAAAGGAAAGGCCATGCATTACACGGGACTCACTTATCGGCCGTCTTACGAGGCACGATCACTGCTTTTGCAAGCAACCACCGGTTGCAGCCATAACGCCTGCACGTTCTGCTCGATGTATCGGGACGTTCCCTTTCGGGAATCGCCGCTTGAGGAAATCGAGGAGGATCTGAAAGAATGCGCGCAGATGGGGCTTGCACCGCATCGCGTGTTTTTGGTCAACGGCGATGCGTTCACCTTGTCCGCCGAGAAGCTTTGCGCGATAGCCGAGTTCATTCGCAATTACCTGCCGACGGTGGAGACGATCGGCGGCTATGCGAGCATCACCAACATCGCTTCGAAAACCGACGATGATCTGCGGAAGCTGAAAGAGCTTGGATATGCGGATTTCAACATCGGGCTGGAATCGGCGCTTGACGATGTGCTCGCCTTCATGAATAAGGGCTACACCGCCGAGGAGGCGCGCGAGCAGCTGCTACGCCTTGTGCAGGTGGGCATGCCGTTTAACGTGAACATCATCAACGCGGCTGCCGGAGCCGATCGCATCGTCGAAAGCGTCACAGCGAACGCGCGGCTTTGCAACGAGGTGCAGCCGACGCTGATCTTCGTATCGCCTTTGCACGTGGACCCTGATACGCCCTTGGAAAAGCTCGTGGCATGCGGTGAGTACACCGAATGCAACCTCGGGGACTACATTCAAGAGGAAATCGAGTTTTTGAAGCGGTTGGAGCAGCGGCGTTGTGTTTTCTTCGGGATTCACGTTTCGAACCCGATTCCCGTGGTTGGCATGTTACCGCAGGAAAAAGATCGCATGGTCGCGCAACTTGAAGAGGGCAAAGGCCTTTACTCGAAAGAGGAGCTGCGTTCCATTCCGCCCAAAGGCAGCGAAGGCCGTATCCTGACGGAATAAGCTGGGGAACGAGCGTTCAAGCGTGACGCTTGACGAAATCCCCAATACTTAGGAGTTGTTTACGGCTTCTGCATAGAGCTTGAATAAGTGCGCGACTATCTTCTCTTCGTCACCTTGGAAGTCAACGCCATAGGCGGCTTCGACGGCGGCGTCGAGCTTACGATGAGCGGCAATCAGCTCAGGGAACAGGAAGTCGTTGTTCGGGTCGTACAAATCCGCGATGGTGGCTTCCGGATACAAAGCGCGAGCATCGAGTACCGTTTGGGCGGCATCTTCGATCTGTTCGCGGATATTGTCATCGGCTAGCTCTTCGACGGGCAACGTGAGATCAGCACCGGGCTTGTGCGGCCATGGGAAGTTGTTGTAGACAATACCACCGGAATAGCGATAGCGAGATTCGAGACGACCGGCCACTCGGCGCATCCAGGCATTATGCATACGCGATTGAAGGACGCCGAAGTGATAAAGATCAGCGTTGGGAACCAATAATGCCGCATCGCTAACGAAGATGTCTTTGGTGACAAAACCCATCGGAATGTAATCTCGGCGTTCAGATGAAACCCTGGGGATGAGGATTGACGTGCTGTCAGCGATAATTTCCGTTCCGAAGTGATTTGGAACCTCGGCGGCATGTTTTGTTTGAGCTCGTGCAGATTGCGCTCTCCAAATTCTTACGTTTTCAATTCTTTTGCGACTATTGGGCATTTGCCTTAAATCGCTTGGGGCGACATCGCCAAGCCAAAGCACCCATCGCTCTCTGTTGTTGATGAATTCGTCTGAACCAAGAAAACGATGAAAATACTTTTCAGACAGAGGTTCGGCAATCACGAATGCTTCTTTATCGGCAGCCTTAAACAAGTAATTGCCATTATCGATGGGCTGTGATCCGATGCCTATCTTTGGAGCATTGAACAGCGATTTGCTCCGATTCCAGATATATACATCAGGTGCATCTGACAGGTAAGCATTGATGTGGCTAACGGGTATCATTTCTGCATCGGCATCGGGATTGACGTGATGGAATAAGACCTTGTCAGGACGATCGCCTTCGCTGAAGCCGACGATCACCACAAATACATGGGCCATATCGGATGCTTCGTTGCGCCAACGGAACGTGTCATGGGCAAAATCAATTGACATACCGCGATCCGCCATGGGCTTCCAAATGTTTGCTACCTGCTCACCCTGGCAGATCGAGTTGGTGGAAACGAATGCGGCACGAATAGGATGGCCCTTCATATAATCGGCGGCTTTGATGTACCAACCGGCGACATAATCGACATTGCCACAGTTTCGCGAACCGTTGAACACCTCAGCAAGCTCGGCCTTTTGCTCTTTCGATTGATTGCGTGCGCCAAGAAACGGCGGATTGCCCATGATGTAGTCGAACCTGCATCGGGGGGGGGCTATTGTATGCCAATCCATGCGAAGCGCGTTACCTTCTACGATGTTAGCGCTGTCGATCAGGGGGAAGTCTTCGATGGAAATATCGAGCAAGGCTTCCGAATCGTTGTTCGCCTGAAGTTGGGCGATCCAGAGCGCCGTCTTGGCCACGCG
>CANQTB010000214.1 GCA_947626665.1 uncultured Eggerthellaceae bacterium | reverse complement strand
ACGCTTCATGAGATCGTGGGAGCGCTCTTCTTCGTCACAATCGGCATCCATCTTTTTCTTACGCGGAAAATGTCCGGTGCTCTTGTAAAGTCGGCGGCAGGGCGCCAGCGCTCACGCGAGGGGATGCCGTTCGCCAACGCGATCCGCTTGGTGCTCGCCATTCTTCTTATCGTGAACGCTGCAGTTCTCTTGGCGAGCTCCCTTGCGACGAGCAACCTCTTGATGGCGCTCGGCGTAAGCCTTGCCGGCAGCGCCTACGATGCGTGGGTGGTCGTTCATATCATCAGCGCTTATACCATGTGCGGCGTCGTGGCCCTTCATGCAACAGCGCACTGGGCGTCGCTTTTCAAGGGTGCGCATATCCCCTACAACCCTGCACGCCGTCAGGCGATCAACACGTGGACGATGGGAGCGGCATCCGTCGGAGCCGTTGTGTTGGGGCTCGCATGGATCGATCCGGTGAAAGAGCGGATGAGCATGGCGCTTGCCGCCGATACGATGGGCGGCGCGCAAGGAGCCGAGGGCAATTCTTCGCGCGAAAACGGCAACTCCGCTGCTCCCGACGGCCAGCAGAATCCTGACAGCTCATCGGGGAACGGCTATGGGAAAAGATCGCGCCGAGGCCTTGGGAACGGATATGGCGACAACAGCTCAGAAAACGGAAGCTCCGGCAACGGCGGCTCCGGTTCCGGCAGCAGCAACGACGACGGCAACAGCACTCCTTCTGACCGATTCGATAGCGGCAACTCCGGCGGCTCCGGTTCCGGCAATTCCAACGGTTCAGGCAGCTCGAATGGTTCCGGAAACGGAAGCTCTTCGGGAATCTGCACGCTTTGCCCGAAACGATGCCCACTCTCGGCTCCACGCTGCAATCGCCCTTATTCCGCCGGCCTCATTGGCTAGCTGGCCCTGCGGCAATCTGCCCACCCATCAGCCTCATCAACTCATGAAGCCTGCGCTCCCATAGGCTCCCGGCAGCATTTACAGCTTTCAACAACAACTCTCAACAGCTTGCTACTCAACTTGCTACTGTGTTAAGCTGTTGAGAGTTAAGTAGCAAGCTCAAAAGTATGCTACGCGTTTCATGCTGCGGCCAAGAGGAGTAGGTAGATTATGGGGGATCAACTTTCCGATGTTATCGACCTCATGCGGCTTGTTGGAACCGATCTCCAGAATTTCGAGGTTAAGAGCGCTGAAAAAGGTCTGCCGAAATCCTTACCTGAAACGCTTTCGGCGTTTTCAAACGGCAGCGGAGGCACCATTATTCTCGGATTATCCGAAGAACAAGGATTTAAACCCGTTCAAAAATTCAATGTAAGCAAAATCCAAGATGCGTTCTCGGGACTGTGCTCAGATAAGCTCACACCTCCTGTTCGCCCGGAAATTTCGATCGAAGAGTTTGAGGGTTCACCGCTGCTTGTAGCGCAAATCGCCGAATTACCACCGTGCGATAAGCCATGCTATATCACGGAACGGGGTCGCTACCAAGGATCGTTTATCAGAACCGGCGATGGCGATCACCGATTAAGCGCCTATGAAGTAGACCGCTTAATCGAGGAACACAAGCAACCTCGCTACGATATCGACATTATCGAAGACGCGGAAATTGATGAATTTGATCCGCAAATGGTCAACGACCTGCTCAAACGCGAACGCGCCAAACATGGCTCCGTTTTTGGCAGACTCAACGATGAAGATTCTCTTTTAAATCTGGGAGCTGTCAAAAAAGACGGCAGCGGACACATTCGCCCCACCTTAGCAGGACTCCTCACTTTGGCGACCTATCCACAGAAGCATCTCCCTCGCCTTTGTGTTACATTTGCCTCTTTCCCGGGAACAACCAAAGCGGAGGTGATTTCGAGCGGTCACCGTCTCCTCGACTCAGAAACCTTAGTTGGAAACATCCCAACGATGATTAAAGATGCGGTTTCTGTCGTGAATCGGAATATGCGAACGGGCGCCCTCATTGAGGGAGCATTCCGAAGAGATCTGCCCGATTATCCCCCTGTAGCTATTCGTGAGGCGGTGGCCAATGCCTTGATGCATCGCGACTACTCCCCGCTGTCATGGGGAACGCCAGTTCAAATCAATATGTTTGCTGATAGGCTTGAAATCGTAAATCCTGGTGGTTTATATGGAACTGTCACCATTGACCAGCTCGGCAAAGCGGGCACATCATCCACACGAAACCAGCATCTTGCCACACTACTCGAGAGCACTCCCTATCCCGATGGCGGCTGGGTGGTTGAGAACAGGGGTACCGGCTATCAGGAAATTGAGGCACGGCTTGCTCAAGCGAAAATGGCGGCTCCTATCCCCAAAGACACGATTTCGTTCTTTTCTCTCACATTCTCACGCCGTCATTTGCTTCCCGATGAGCTTAACGCCAACATGACTCCCGACATGCGAAGTGCCATCCTTGATATGTTGACGAAAAATGGCTCGGTAAGCACACGTGAAATCATGGAATTATCCGGATTCTCTCGGGCCGGAGTTATGCGACACATAAACCAGCTTCTCGCTGACGGGATAATTGAGCCCACTGAACGCGGGCGAAGCCCTCGGAAGCGATATCGACTACGATAGCTTTCATGCCTTTCGCCGCTACATAATATGTTGTCACTCATGCTTTGATAGAAAAGAATATCAGCGGCAGTGGTCAGCAGCTTTCAACAATAACTCTCAACAGCTTGCTACTCAACTTGCTACAGTAGTAAGTTGTTGAGAGTTAAGTAGTAAGCTTGCCTCCATCGCATCGTCACATCGTTTTTAGCCTGCCTTTAGGTTCGCCGTTCATAGTGAACGGCAACTTCAGGAGGTGGACGATGAAACAGACAAA
>CANQTB010000213.1 GCA_947626665.1 uncultured Eggerthellaceae bacterium | reverse complement strand
TCTAGCCCAACTAGCCGAGCGAAAGCTCCTCTTCCAGCCGCGCGAGCTCTTCGGCGGTGTTCGCGTTGATGAATGCCCGCATCGTCGGCCCATATCCCATGATCTCGCTTCGCGAGAAAAGGCGGACGTTGAGGCTCTCGTCGTCGAAGAGCAAGCGCACGCGCTTCTCGCCCTGCTCATAGAGGCGAAGTGCCACCGGCAGGCACGCATCGCGGCGATAGAGGGAGTGGAACGGCTCGAAGCCGTGCTTGTTCACCGGCACGACGACATCGGCGTCCTCCTCCACCATGCAGAGCGCCTCCGAGACGACGATCGAGGGCGAGGCGAATACCATATCGCAGGCGATGACGGCGACGAAAGGATGGCTCGCGGCCTCCAAGGCGGTGCAGAGCCCGGGAAGCGAGCCTCGCACATCGAAGCGATCCCGTACGAGGCGGATGCTGAGCTGCGGAAACTCATCTTCGAGGAACCCGAGGTTCTCGGGCTCGTTCGTCGTGACGATGAGCTCGTCGGCCACCGGGCCGAGGCGCTCGATCAAGCGGCAGATGAGCGGTCTTCCCAAGAAGGGCACCGTCGCCTTGGACCGCCCCATGCGCTTGCTCTCCCCGCCCGCTTGGATGACGACCGTTATGCGCTTGCGCACATAGCGCTCCACGATGAAGGAGACGATGCCGTCCGCATCGTTCAGGCTGAAGGAGGGGATGCCGAGGTGCCGCGCCGCTTCATGCACCTCGTCGATATCGGTGGCGAACGCGACCGTGGCAGCCGTGGGCGCTTTCCCGCTCTCGCTTCCCAGCTTTCCCAGCTGCGCGGAGTCGGCATTGAGCGATCCGCCCTGCTGCGCCGTCTCGGCAAGCCAACGGGCCACCGCTCGGTCTGCCTCGTTGCCGCTGCGCATGACCTCTATGGTGGGAAGCCCGCTTTTCCGGTACCCCTCGACGATGACGATATCGTGCCCGGGCATAGCTGCCACCAAGGCGTCGCACTCCGCTTCCTCCTCGATGGCCTTCACCCGCGCTACCTTCCCCGGCGCGGCGATGATGGTGTCGGTCGCGCCCGCCTGGCGGTGCCGGAAGGAGTCTTTGCCCTCATAGTCGATCTCGAATCCGGCGTGGCTGTGGTGCTTGATGCTGCCCACATCCAGCCCGCGCGCGGCAAGGCCGGCGATCACCTTTTCGATGAGCGTCGTCTTTCCGGATTGGTGCCTTCCGACGAAAGCGACGGCAGGGCTTGGGACGCTTGCCATAGGACTTCCCTCCTCAACGCGTTTCAGCAACGTCAGCAAGAAGTTTTCCTCCTTTGCGTTTGAGCAAAAGGTTTTCCTCATCCGATATAATAACCGCAAATGCCTATCGCGGAAGAATCACTTGCGAATGGCTGGAGGACAAACCCGGCACAAGCTGAAGGGTGCTGCCGATCACTTGATCGGAGCATGCGGGCAATCCGGCCCCTTGCCGTTTGTCAGCAAGCAACACGAGAAAGAAGGAAGCCGAAAACTCCCATGAGCGACCTATCGAAACTAGAGCCATCCGTTCGGCTTTCCCTCATCAATCCCAACTCCGAGGCAAATTCCGTCTATGGGCGCGGAATCGCCGACCTCTGCCTCGGCGTCCGTGAACTCGGATCCCTCAACGCCGCAGCCAAGAGCATGGGAATGGCCTACAGCAAGGCATGGCGCATCATCAAGTATACCGAGGCCGCCCTCGGTGTGAAGCTTCTCGACCGCGATGGAGCCCATGGGAGCCAGCTCACGGAAGAGGGAAACCGGCTGCTCGACGCCTATCTCTCCATCAGCGAAATGCTTCAGAGCCAAGCTGAGAGCCTGTTCCAATCGATCACCTCATCTCGCTCCTGACAGCTCTTCGGCGGTTTTACCAAGCGCGTGTGACAGAGGGGCGTCCCTTTGTCACAAATCCCAGCTCTGCGGGAAAGATTACGTTGAGGCTAACTCGATTTTGGTTGTTCATCAATGATGGCGCGCAGCTCATCGAGGAACAGCTGCGCAGCTTGCGTCAGTTTCCGGTCTTTGCGCCAGACAAGGGCGCCGACCGTTTCCAGCGGCGGCTTCAGCGGGATGCCGCGAGATTCCAAGTCGGGATCCTTGTCATTCTGAAAATCTTTCCATCGAATCCCAGCTCATCGATGCGCTCATGCGTGATGGTGACCAGCGGTATGCCTTGATGCCGTTGTTCACGTCGGGCTGGGACGTCAGATAGCCACCGGATTCGACCCAGATCATATGAAGGTCTTTCGATACGTCCTGGCCCGTGTTGCCGTCGGGGCCGTGACCGTCGACCATGGCCTTCCAACTCGAGGCGGCGCGATAGCCGGTGTCAAAGGCGCCGAAGGCGGAATTCTGTGGAAGGTCGGCCGATTCTCCCGTGCGCATTTCGCCGGGTTGTACCAGATTGGGGCCGCAATTATGAGCGAAATAGTGATAGGTAGGCCCAAATTGCTGACCATCGGAGCCGATATGGCCGCCCATCGTGGCAAGCGTCAGCGCAAGCTGCGGGAGCGTAGCCGCTGCGGAGTTACGAGCACAAGAATAGGAATAGTACATGGAGACCTTGTTGTTCTTCCCGACCTGCTCGGCATACCAACGGATGTCCTCGGGGTCGCAACCGCAGATGTCGGCTGCCCACTCGGCAGTCTTCGGCGTGCCGTCGTAGGCGCCCATCACATAGCCGTGGACATTCTCATTGAGCTTTGCATCGGCCGGCATATGGTCGTCATCAAAGCCGACCGTGTGGCTGTAGAGGAAGTCCCAGTCGATGATGTCGCCCTTTTCTGCATCGAGCTGGAGCATTTCATAGAAACTGCTGACAGGAAGGCGGAATCAGT
>CANQTB010000212.1 GCA_947626665.1 uncultured Eggerthellaceae bacterium | reverse complement strand
TCGCGATCGACTCGATGATCCCGATTGGCCGTGGCCAACGCGAGCTCATCATCGGCGACCGCCAAACCGGCAAGACCTCTATCGCGGTGGATGCCATCATCAATCAGCGCGATGAGGACATCATCTGCATCTATGTGGCGATTGGCCAGAAGGCCTCGACCGTTGCCGGCGTGGTGGAAACACTCGAGCGTCATGGCGCGATGAAGAACACGATCGTCGTCTCGGCTTCTGCTTCCGATTCGGCGCCTCTGCAATACATCGCTCCGATGGCGGGTGCTGCAATGGGCGAATTCTTCGTCTACAACGGTGCAGACGGCAAGCCTGCATCAGCCGAGAACCATGGCCGTGCCGTGCTGATCATTTACGACGACCTCTCCAAGCAGGCGGTCGCTTATCGTCAGATGTCGCTGACCTTGCGTCGTCCTCCTGGACGCGAGGCTTATCCAGGCGATATTTTCTATCTGCATTCACGCTTGCTTGAACGCGCCGTCAAAATGTCCGAGGAAAACGGCGGCGGATCGATGACCGCTCTGCCGATCATCGAAACACAGGCCGGCGACGTCTCCGCCTACATTCCGACGAACGTGATTTCGATTACCGACGGTCAGATCTTCCTGCAGACCGACCTCTTCTTCCAAGGCCAGCGCCCTGCAGTCGACGTCGGCATCTCGGTTTCCCGCGTCGGCGGTGCGGCTCAGATCAAGGCCATGAAGCAAGTGGCAGGCTCTTTGCGCCTCGACCTTGCATCATATCGCGAGCTTCAGGCGTTCACCCAGTTCGGAAGCGACCTCGACAAGGCAACGCAGGATCAGTTGAACCGTGGCGCTCACATGACCGAGCTTCTGAAGCAGGGTCGTTATAACCCAATGCCCGTGGCTGAGCAGGTAGCCGCCATTTTCGCAGGCAACGAGGGCTTCCTCGACGATCTGCCGGTGGCGGACGTCGTGCGCTTCCGCACCGAGCTGCTTGAATACCTGCGCGCCTCGCAGGCCGACATCCTTGAAACCATCAAATCGGAAAAGAAGCTTTCCGATGAAACGCAAGCCAAGCTGAAGGAGGCAATCGCCACCTTCAAGCAACAGTTCGCTGTATCGTAAGGGGAAGGTTCGCTATGCCCAACCTTCACAACATTGAGCGGCGCATCAACTCCGTCACCTCGACGAAGCAGATCACGCGCACCATGGAAATGGTTGCTGCGGCGAAGATTCGTCGAGCGACGGAGCGAGTGACCAATGCGCTTCCGTGGGCGATCGCCGTAAGCGATATGCTCACGTCTACGGCAAAGTACGCGCATTTGGATTCAGAGCCGCTGCTCAAAGTACACGACGAAACGCGTCGCACGCTTCTTGTCGTGCTGACGTCGGATCGCGGCCTTGCCGGCGGCTTCAACAGCAACGTGCTGCGCTATGCCGAGCAGCTGATGCGCAAACGCATGAGCCAAGGTTCCGAAGTTTCGGTGGTGGCGTGCGGGAAAAAGGCGATCAGCTATTTCAGCTACCGAAAGGTGGTTCCCGTACTGGAATATCGCGATCTTTCAAGCGACCCGACCTTCGAGCAGGCAGCAGCGATTGCGAAATATGCTTCCGACGGCTATGCCGCAGGAGATATCGATGAGGTAATCATCGTATATAACCATGCGAAGAACGCCGCCGAGCAAAAGCTCATCGAGCAGCAGGTGCTTCCCGTAAGCCAAACCTCTTACGAGGAGCTGCTCGGCGTGAAGATCAAAGAAAAAACCGTGTTCGACGACTTCGTGGAGAAGGAGCAGGAGCCCCATCCCGGCGACGTGGACTTCGAGCCCGACGCCGACGAGGTGATGGAGTACCTCATGAATGCGTATCTGCGCAATTGCGTCTTCTACGCGCTGATGGATTCGGCGGCGGGAGAACAGGGCGCACGCCGAAACGCCATGAAGTCGGCGACCGACAACGCGGAAGAGATGGTTTCCACTCTCACCCGCATGTATAACCGCGCACGTCAAGGCGCCATTACGACCGAGATCAACGAGATCGTCGGCGGCGCAGCAGCATTGGAGGACTAAATGGCTGAAACCTATGAGAAGCAGACACTGAACCAGGGCGGTGCGGTCGGACGCGTCGTCCGCATCGTCGGCGCTGTGGTCGACGTGGAGTTTCCTCCCGATCAGATGCCGGCGATCTATAACGCGCTTACCGTGAAGGCGACCACGCCGATCGGCGAGGTGAACACCGTGCTGGAGGTACAGACGCACCTTCCCGGCGACCTCGTCCGTACGGTAGCGATGTCATCCACCGACGGCATGGTTCGCGGCATTGAGGCTGTGGACACGGGAAGCCCCATCATGATGCCGGTAGGATCATCCACCCTCGGGCGCATTTGGAACGTCATGGGCGAGCCCGTCGACGGCAAGGAAATGCCCGCCGATGTTGAGTGGATGCCTATCCATCATCCGGCACCGCCGTATGACACACTGACCACCACGACCGAAGTGTTCGAGACCGGCATCAAGGTCATCGACCTCATTGAGCCCTATGTTCGTGGCGGTAAGACGGGCCTCTTCGGAGGTGCAGGCGTTGGCAAAACCGTCTGCATCCAAGAGCTTATCAACAACCTCGCCCAAGAGCACGGCGGCACGTCGGTATTCACCGGCGTAGGCGAGCGTACTCGTGAGGGCACCGACCTTTATCTGGAAATGAACGAATCGGGCGTTATCAACAAGACCTGCCTCGTTTATGGCCAGATGAACGAGCCGCCCGGAGCGCGTTTGCGCGTTGGGCTGGCGGGTCTTACCGAGGCGGAATACTTCCGCGATCAGGGCCAAGACGTGCTGCTGTTCATCGACAACATCTTCCGCTTCACCCAAGCGGGTTC
>CANQTB010000211.1 GCA_947626665.1 uncultured Eggerthellaceae bacterium | reverse complement strand
CAAGCGGCGTGGGGAAGTGGCGGATGAGGTCGAACGCCTCATCGAGCGTGCGGTAGGTGAGCATCGGCAGCACGGGACCGAAGATTTCCTCGCCCATCACGGGATCGTCGAGCGTGACGTTCATCAGACACGTCGGCTCGATCTTGCGCGTTGTCGGGTCGCCATGGCCGCCGAAGGCGACGAAGGCTTTCGGGTTGTGGTTCTCGATGAGCCCCATGATGCGCTCGAAATGGTGCTGCGTGATGATGTGCGGCCATTCGGGGCAGGCGAGGATGTCGTCGCCGTAGTATTGGTGGAACCACACGTCGAGCGCCGCAGCGAGGTCGACTGCCACATCCTCGTGAACGAGCAGATAGTCCGGCGCCACGCAGGTTTGCCCCGAGTTCACGCCTTTGCCCCACGCGATGCGTTGGGCGGCGCGGGTGATGTTCGCGGTCTTGTCGATGATGCAGGGGCTCTTTCCGCCGAGCTCGAGCAGCACGGGAGTGAGGTGCTCGGCGGCGGCTCCCATGATGGTCTTTCCGACAGCGGGGCTTCCGGTGAAGCAGACGAAATCCCAATGGGGAACGAGAAGCCAATCGTTCATATCGCCCGAGCCGGGAAAGCCGCAGATGAATTCGGAGGGGAAGAGGTCGGCGAGCATGTTCACAATGAAGTTGCCCGTTGCCGAAGAGGTGCGCGAGGGCTTTACGGCAACGCAGTTGCCCGCGGCGATCGCATCGACAAGGGGCACGAGCGCAAGCTGAATGGGGTAATTCCAGGGAGCGAGCACGAGCACAACGCCCATGGGCGAGGGATAGATCGTTGAGAACGAGGGGAAATGGACGATCGACGTGGGCACTTTGCGCGGGCGCATCCATGAGCTGAGGTTTTTCAGGCAGGTGTTGATCTCGTCGTAGACGATGCCGAGCTCGGTGGCGTACGCCTCGAATGGCGCCTTTCCCAAATCCTCATGCAGAACGCCCATCACCTGCTCTTCGTTCGCCTTCAAATAGGCTTTGAGCTTCATGAGGGCGGCGCGGCGATGGTCGATCGGGCGTGTTGCGCCGGTGAGATAGAACTTCGCCATGCGCTCGGCTTGCGCGCACACGTCTTCCTGTGATTCGAAGACGGGGTGCATGGTCGGATAGTATGCACGTGCGGTGGATTGAATGTTTTCACTCATAGGGCCGCCTCCAAAATCGTCTGGGCATCTTCCAACGAGATGTTAGCGCTATTGTAGAGCGCCGCACCGTCGTAGCGCGCCTGTTTTGCCACGTCGGGAAGGTCATTTTCGGTGAGGCCAAACGACGAGAGCGTGATAGGAACGCCATAGGCTTCATGGAAGAACGCATTGAGTTTTTGGATCTCCTCAAGGAAGAGGCGATCGCGCGTCTCTTTTGTCGCGAAAGCGCCGAGCGAGACGGCAAGCTCAGGCGCGAGTGCGGGGAGGAGCTCGCCATAAAGCCCCTTGTGGTTTTCCCGCTGAATGTTGAATTCGATGCAATGAGGCAAAAGCAGCATCATTGCTTGGCCGTGCGGGATGCGATGAAGGCCGCCCAAAGAGTGCCCGATGGCATGCACCACGCCGACCATCGCGTTGCTGAACGCGGCTCCGGCAAGAAGCGAGCCGAGTGCGAGCGCACAGCGTGCATCGGCATCCTCACCATGGGCGCAGGCCTGCTTGATGTTCGCGGCAATCAGTTCGATCGCCTTTACGGCGAAAGCGTCGGAGACGGGGTTCTTCTGGATGGAGGTGTACGCCTCGATGGCGTGCGTGAGTGCATCCATGCCCGTTGTTGCGGTGAGTTTCGGCGGCAGCGACGCGGTGAGCTTCGGATCGAGGATCGCCACATGGGGGACGAGCTTATAGGAGGTGAAGGAGAGCTTCATCGAATGCGCCGTGTCCTTCACAACCGCGACAAGCGTCACTTCGCTTCCCGTTCCCGCCGTTGTGGGAAGGGCGATGAGGGGCGGAAGGTTGTTTGTGAGGATCTCGGAACCCTGAAGGGAAGCCAAATCGGCGCCAGCATAGGCGATCGATGCCGCCGCACCCTTGCAAGTGTCGATCACCGAGCCGCCTCCGAGTGCGAGAAAGCCGTCGCAGCCCAAATCGCGATAGGTCTCGGCAACGTTTTCCACCACGTCGAGTGAGGAATCGGCGGGAATATCCTCATAGATCGTGTAGGTGATGCCCGCGCGATCGAGCACGTCGGTGAGCTTCTTTGGAACACCGAGGCGCATGAGGCCTGCATCGGTAGCGAGAAGCGGATGCGTCACGCCGAGAGATGCGAGTTCGTCGGGCGTCTTCTCCAGCGCGTCCTTGCCGCAGATGATCTTTCCCGGGCAGCTGAATTCGAAGTTTTCCATGGCTCCTCCTTAATTGCGGTAGGCCTTGCGCCAACCGAAGAAGATCTCAAGCAGCGCGGTGAACATATAGGTGAGGGCGACGCCGGCGTCGTTCGGGCCGCGGGTTGAAAACGCTCGAGCGGCGAGTGCCGCCTGAAGCGACATGTTGCCGATGAAGGTATCGAATGCATAGGCGAGCGAGCGGAAGCAGATGACGTAATCGACGTTCACTTTCGTCGGATCGTTGCTTTTGATGCCGCTTCCCGATTCAACGTCGGTAGCCACTTGGTTTGAAGCGATATGGCGAAACGTCCCATTCGCGGTTTTTTGGCAGATGCAAGAGATGTTGGTTCCCTTCACCTCGAGCTTGAAGGTGAAGCCGGCGGGAAGGTAGTCGAGTTCGGTTTGAATGTCGGCGCAGATATGGCGGCACACATTGAGAAGCGTCGGCAGCAAGGCGCAGAGGACGCCCACATAGATGCCCTGCAGGGGATGGTCGGTGGCAGATGAATGCGCGATTACCG
>CANQTB010000210.1 GCA_947626665.1 uncultured Eggerthellaceae bacterium | reverse complement strand
TGGTGGGCCCGAATGGACTTGAACCAGCGACCTCACGCTTATCAGGCGTGCGCTCTAACCAACTGAGCTACGGGCCCCTAAAAAGTGCCAAATTACCTTATAACAACCTCCGTTTTCGGTCAAGAGATTATTTCGCGGAACCATATGTTGACCCATATGTTGACCCATATGTTGATCGGCGTTCAGGTTACAAATTCGATGAATAGTTCGATAACCCAAGAAAACGAGAACGCAGTCCGACTACTATGAAAAGAAAAACCTCACGCGCCAAATACACGGCAAACAGGAAGGAAAGCGCGCAATGATCCCCATGCATGTCCTCACTCTTATCGTTACCGAGCCTACCCAACCTTCAATTCTTGTGTTGATGCCCGATGAAAATTCGCCTGAGGGCATTTCGCGCGTCGTCCCCATCTGGATCGGATCCACCGAAGCGGCACAGCTCGGCTTCGCGCTTCGGCACGTGCGCCTTCCCCGCCCTCTTACGCATGATCTCTTCCTTGATGCGATCACCTCGCTCGATGCGAGCATCGATCACGTAGTGATCACCGAAACCAAGGGCTCGACATTTTTCGCACAGCTCGTACTTCGCCAAGCGGGGCGTTTGATCCCCCTTGATGCGCGCCCGAGCGATGCCATCGCCTTGGCCCTGCGACAAGATGCGCCATTCTATATCGATGAAGGCGTGTTGGAGCGTTCATCGTTTCCTTATATCTTCAAGGAGAAAAAAGACGACGAGGCTTCTCTCGCTGAGTTCAAGGAGTTTTTGGAAACCCTCTCCCCCGAGGATTTCCTCAAAGAATAGCAAATGTGCCGCTCGTTGGAACGGCACATCGATGTTTCCGTCGTTTGTCAGAACAGCGGAACTACAGGTCTTCAAGATCATCTGCTGCAAGCTCGTCATTTTCAACATCGAGCAGCTGAGGCTGATTCTCCTCTTGCCCCTGCGCTTTACCGCGGCGCTTCTTTCCGCTCGAGGAAATGGCTACTGCCGTCACACGATCGTTTTCCGCAACGTTCATCACGCGAACGCCTTGCGTCGAACGACCAAGTTCGGAAATGCCTTTCACCGGCGTGCGAACCACCACGCCCTCTTCGGAGATGATCATGATCTCGTCGTCGCGTCCGACGATCTTCATCACCGAGAGCAGGCCCTTCTTCTGCGTCATGCTGATCGTGTAAACACCTTGGCCGCCACGATGATGCTCGGGATATTGCTCCACCGGCGTCCGTTTGCCATAACCCTTCTCCGTGATGACGAAGAGGTCGGTGCCAGGACGGGCGATCTCCATGCCAAGAACATGGGCGTCGGCGGGAACGTTCATGCCGCGCACGCCTTGGGTGCCACGTCCCATCGCGCGCGCTTCCTGCTCGTCCCACATGATCGCCTTGCCCGCGCTCGAGACCATCATCACCTTCTCGCCTTTTGCAACGCGACGCACGCTGATCAGCGTATCGCCGTCTAACAGGTTGATCGCGATAAGGCCCTCGCGGCGCGTGCGGTCATAAAGCTCCATCGAGGTTTTCTTCACCATGCCTTGAGCGGTCGCAAACATCAGGAATTCGTCTTTCGGGAAGTCCTTCGTCGAGATTACCGCTGAGATGCTTTCGCCCTTCTCGAGCGGCAACAGATTGACGATCGCCGTGCCGCGCGCATGGCGTGATGCCTCGGGGATGTCATACACCTTCAGGCGGTAGACCTTGCCCAAGGTCGAGAAGAACAGCATGTAGGAGAGGTTCGTTGCCACGAACAGATGCTCCACGAAGTCGCTTTCCTTGAGGTTTACTCCCTGAAGGCCCTTGCCACCGCGTTTCTGCTGGCGATAGGTGTTCACGGGCAAGCGTTTGATGTAGCCGGCCTTCGTCATGGTGACCACCATGTTGTCGTCGGCGATGAGGTCTTCCACCTCGATATCCTTCGCTTCTCCGGTGATTTTCGTACGACGCGGCGTGCCAAAGCGCTTTTTGATCTCCTGAAGCTCTTCCTTGATGATCTGTCGCACCAGCCCTTCGTCGCTGAGCACGCGCTTGTAGTAGGCGATTTTCTCGCGCAGCTCTTCGAGTTCATCCTCGATCTTCGTGCGTTCGAGTCCGGTGAGGCTGCGCAGGCGCATCTGGAGGATTGCATCGGTCTGTGCTTTCGAAAGTCCGAAGCGCTCGCTCAAACGCGATGCCGCTTCTTTATCAGTTTCGGAAGAACGGATGATATGGATCACTTCATCGATGTTGTCGAGGGCGATGATGTAGCCTTCGAGGATGTGCGCACGTTCCTCCGCCTTCTTCAGCTCATAGCGAGTACGACGGACGACGACGTCCTTTTGATGCTCGATGTAGTAATAAAGAATCTCTTTGAGCGAGAGGACGCGCGGCACATTGTTGACAAGCGCAAGCATATTCACGCCGAAGCCAACCTGCAGCTGCGTGTGCTTATAGAGCTTGTTGAGCACCACCTGAGGGATGGCGTTGGCCTTGAGATCGATGATGATGTCGATGCCACGGCGGTCAGCAGCATCGTGAATGTTGCTGATCTCGGTCAGCTTCTTGTCACGAACGAGTTCGCCAAGTTTCTCAAGGAGCTTCTTTCGATTTACCTGATAGGGAATTTCTTTCACAATGATGGAGGCACGACCATTCTTCTTTTCGTCGATCGTGCACTTCGCGCGCAGCGTGATCGAGCCATGGCCCGTCTCATACGCCTCGCGGATTCCTTGGCGTCCCATGATGAGCGCACCGGTCGGAAAGTCCGGCCCCGGCAAAACGGTCATCAGCTCTTCGGTCGTCACCTCGGGATTGTCGAGCATGAGGCAGGTGGCGTCGATCGTCTCGCCAAGGTTGTGCGGCGGGATGTTCGTCGCCATGCCGACAGCAAT
>CANQTB010000209.1 GCA_947626665.1 uncultured Eggerthellaceae bacterium | reverse complement strand
AAGCTCATAGGCTGTTGGCAGCTGAAGATGTTCGAAATAGCCTTCAAGCTGCTGAACCTTTTGCTCGAACTGCTCTGACAGATTTCCGTGATCCATGGCTTCCTCTTTGCATCATTGCATGCGCAACGCGTGTTTTCTCTATTGTACCCGTAGACGATAAAGACATGCCGAGGCTCTTGCCGCGAGCACATACGATTTCAATGTCTCAAACAGCATGATTGCGTTTGCGCGGTGCTTTGCCATGAATGTCGAGCTTACGAAAAATGGACTTGGTATGGCTGCGCAGCTTCGGCGTAAAACTTGTTTTCACGCTCACCATGTGATGAAGAGATATTCGAAAGGATTAGTGACTCTTAGCTATGTCAGGATCAAGCTGCAGCAACCCTTAACATTCACCGCGTCTATGTTTGCGTTTCTTGCCGATTTTGTTGCGCTCTTCGGAAAGCGTGATGAACATGACAATCGGGCTTGCCACCACGCAGATGAGCAGCCTGATCCACCATTCAAGCTCGCCCAGCTGAAGCACCGTGAGAAAGAGCGCAGCAAGCGGTACCAGCTGCAAATTGCTGTTCTTCTTCATCAGATAGCGGCAATCACGATCTACTTTTAAGGTCGTATCGATGTCGGTTATGCCAAGCTTGTTTCTTATCGGTGCCGGAATGCCCACCATGAGTTCAAGATCGCCATCGTTCACGAGGATGTTGGTTTGCCGCATCTTCTCCACATCGTCGATACCCATCACCATCGCACGATAGCGCTTCCCGCGGTAGCTCAGGATCACATTATCGGTGTTTTCCAGCCCAAGTAGCGCCATGTTGTCACTGGAAATGCGCACGATGTCGCGTGCGTCATCAATCTTGTAGGGTCGACTCGCCTTTAAGTTCGCGGTCGCGTCACCGATAGTGAAGTTGCAAAGACGCTCGAACCACGAAATCGAAATCTCCTCATCCGCATAGCGCGGAAAGAACTGTACCATCTGCCATTCGTGTTGCGATGCCGGATCGGGAGCGCTCTTTTCCAGCTCGCCGTCCTTGTTTACGATACCGAAGCAATTGGCCCGTTTATACTTGTCGATCATATGCATGTTTTCTGCATCATCGGCAATTTTCTTGGGAATATTGAGAATCTGGCGTTGGTAGAAATTCATGCGCACCATGCCACTACTCAGTGCTGCATCTTCTTCGATGCCGTCAAAGGCGATAGAGTACGTGGCGCCCGTCATAAGATGCCGAACGTCAACACTGGTAGGGGTGCCATTTCGAAGGAGCTTTTTATAGATATCGGTGCTTACCGTGAAAAGATCTTTATCAACAGCATCAATGTCTTGAGCGCCGACACGTGAGTTCACGATTGGCGGATCTAGAAAGAGATCGACGGCCTCAGGGGTACCGAGTCGCTTCTTCAGTCGTTTGGTCATCCGCATGACTCCTGTCGAAAGGCCGGGATTAAAGCAGAGCGTCGACTCAATAAGTTGCTTTGAATTATGCGGGGCCACGTTGATGATCTGATTGTTGTAGAGGCCGAGTTTCTTGTAATCCTCAAACGAAAGCTCGATAAGGGCATGCCGAGTCTCGTAATGCGTCCGCCCCTGATCGAGCACACACGTTAGCCGATAATGCACCTGCATCGATTCGGGTATCGATGAATGCATCGTTGATTGCCCCGCTGCTCGCCCCGCGGTTCGCTCTGCTGCTGACGCCGTCATAGAAGCCGTTGCCTTGCCGGCCGAGCCTTTCCCCCGCCCTTTCGACGCCAGATCGTCACAAAAGGTTTTGACCACTTTAAGCGTCTCTTGCTCAAAGCTGCAGACGATAGCATCGTCTTCCATGGCATCATCAAATGTGAGATTCAGCTTATCGGCGCCCTCTATCTGGGATAATGCGCTTCTGTATGTTCCGTTAGCCCGAATTTCCTCATGAAGTTGCGCATTGATCTGCACTTCCATAGTTAGCCTTCAATCGTTGCACGTATATGATCGAGAATGAATTCGGCGAGGTTTAGCTGTGTGCAATCAAGCGCGCTCCGGAAATGCGGATTGGAATTCACCTCGCAAACCAACGGGCCGCTCTTGCTAAGCAGCAAATCCACCGCCCCGAAATCGAGTCCCATCGCTTTGCAGGCGCGAAGGGCGATGCTCGCCTCTTCATCGGCGGGCACATGGGGCTGCGCATAGCCCCCGAGCGTGATGTTCGAGCGGAAATCACCGGACGCATTGAAGCGGTTCATCGCAATTGGCGTCTCGTCACCGACGACGAAGATCCTCAGATCGCGGCCGGTGCTTTCCGCAACGAATTCCTGAAGCAAGAAGCTTCGGCTACCGAACGTTGGGATGAGGGCCTTCAGCTCATCGAAACTCGCTACCAAATGAACTTGCTTTCCAAAGGAGCCGAAGCACTCCTTCACCACCAGCGGATACCCCACCTTTTCGGCAAACGCGGCGGCAAAGGTCAGATCGGTGTAGCCGACGCCCTCGAACGTGAGCGGCGCAATAGTCGTTCGCGGAAGCGGGACATCGGCTCTTTCGAGAGCAAGCGTGGTGAGCGCCTTGTTGTCGCAGTATTCGATGGCAGTTGCCGCGTTGAAAACGCGGATTCCGGCGCTTTCCAAAAACCGCGCCAAAACGATGTCCTTATCCCAAAAGATGACGAACGCCGGCTGCGTGTTTGTAAGCTCCTGCACGTTGTAGGGAATATCCCCTGTCTTAACGAGGGCAAGCTCCATTCCCTTCGAAGCAGCCGCTTCGAGGAAGAGGTTGTACAGATCGGTGAATTTGTCTTCCGCAATGTAGTTGTTGACAACGAGCCAGCCCTTGTTATCCATTGATGTGCTCCTCTGATCGCACGTAATCGCAACCGAACGCGCTGAACGTGTTT
>CANQTB010000208.1 GCA_947626665.1 uncultured Eggerthellaceae bacterium | reverse complement strand
AATACGAGCAACGCCGCTTCTACCATAAATAGTGGGAGTTGCTTTTATTTCGATCCTCTCGGATGAAAGTTGACCATGTGGGTCAAACATCTTTCCAAAGTCTATCGCTCCTGAACCCATTCGGTTCTTGCAGGGTTCCATGTTGCGTGCATATTGGTTGTCTTCGCTAAAGCGAAGTCGAAAAACGTCGAAGCGAGCTTCGATGCCCCATCGAAGCTGACGTATTTTGCTGACAGACCGTTTTTGCGCTCAAAAGCCGGAAATCGCTCGCGCCAACTCTCAGGAGCTTTGAAACGTTCTGGTACAGCCATTGAGCGCTTCGCACATTCACTTCTGATCGCATAGGCAAGCTGCTCGAGATCGAAGCTCTCATCGTCCTATCCCAAGGAGGCCAGAGAGGCTGGCACCACGTGGAAACCCTGCCTTCTTGCCCCTCCGATCGATTTCATGCGCCAAACTTTCAATGTCGGCAACGAAGCCGCGCGCGAGAGCGTCCTCCAGCACACCAGCCACCAGACTTAAGTCCTCACCGCCGTCGATAAGGTCGATCACTGTTCGCGCGGGCGAGGTCGCGGGTATTCCCGCTCTATAGACGACGTCAGCAGCGTCAAGCAGTCGCTTGTGAACGACTATCCCCTTGCGCTGCGTCTGTTTACGCATGCCGCAGCAGAACTCAAGGGGCTCAGGGCCTATTTCGCCAAGCTCTTGCAGCCATGCGGAGGTCGCGCCCATGGCTACGGGTGTCTGCTCGATTGCGCGGGAAACGCCCGGCTCCCTATCTGGAACGAGAGAAAGCCACGTCGCATAAACGCTCTCTTCGCGCACGTTCGGCGCACCGCCCATGCGGTAGACCCCCCTTGCCACCCGTTCGATTGATCCGCCTTTTTCCAAGCGGGCTAATGTGTACCTTTCGACACCCAGCCGCTTAGCTTGGGCGGAAGTGAACATACCTCTTTGGTATGCGGAGACATCATTGAGCTTCTTTATGGCCTCTAAGCTGTTCATGCTTGAATAGTAGCATTATTAATGCAACATTCCAAGCATATTAGAAAAATCTCGATCCGAAAAGACGTATTGAGAAAAAAACGAGCTGTCGTTCAGGTTCGCCAGTGAGAAACGCCCCCTCCATCTGAGCAAGATGAGGGGGCGTTTGGTAACGACAAAATGCCCGAGTGAGGGGCGCTTTATCCACCACTTGGCAAAACAGCGTAACTAAAGAAGCGGGCTGGGCGTATGGTAGGCACGGGAGGCGTATTCGCTGTTAAGCTCGTAGAGGGAGCGGGCATCGCTTCCGAAGAGCTTCATCTTCGTGATCATGTCCTCGGCGTTCACTTCTTCCTCAAGCTGCTCGTCGATGAACCACACCATGAAGTGCTGTGTACGATAGTCGTTCGCCTCGACGGCAGCAGCATAGATGCCGTTGATGAGCGACGTCACGTATTTCTCATGCTCGAGTCCTGCCTCAAGCGGCTCAAGATGGTTTGCGAACGTCTTGTCGGGAGCGGCGATCGCGCCGAGCTTCACCTTGCAGCCGTTGTCGTGCAGATAGTTGCGCAGGATCATCGCATGGTCGCGCTCTTCCTGGGCCTGGATCTCATACCAATTCGCATAGCCATCTAAGCCCTCCTCGCGATAGTAATCGGCGAAGGAGAGATACAAGTAAGCGGAATAAAGCTCTTTGTTCACCTGATCGTTCAACAATTCATAGACCTTCTGATCCATTTTCGAAGCCTTTCTCTTAAGGGAAAACCGATTGCGATCATCATAGCGCTAATCGCCGGGCCGAACACCCTCCTCCCTTCAAGGAAACATGGAAAAGACCGTGAAAAACTGACGCGCGCGGTTGATTCGCCATGCCTTTGGCATACACTTATCCGCGAACAATAGAAAGAGGTTTTGCGGCATGCTTCAGCTTTTCAACATCAGGAAATCTTATACGACGGGAGACTTTACCCAAGTAGCCCTCGACGACGTGTCGATCGCGTTTCGCGACAACGAATTCGTCGCCATCCTTGGGCCTTCGGGCTCGGGCAAGACGACGCTTCTCAATATCATCGGCGGGCTTGATCACTACGATTCGGGCAACATGGTGATCGACGGCATCTCCACCGATCGCTACAAGGATCGCGACTGGGACACCTTCCGCAACAACCGCATCGGTTTCGTCTTCCAAAGCTACAACCTTATCCCGCATCAGACCGTGCTCGCCAACGTGGAGCTCGCCCTCACGCTTTCGGGCGTCTCGAAGACGGAGCGCCGCCAGCGCGCGAAAGAAGCGCTTCAAAAGGTGGGGCTCGCCGAGCACATGAACAAGCGCCCCAACCAGCTTTCCGGTGGCCAGATGCAGCGCGTCGCCATCGCACGGGCGCTCATCAACGATCCCGAGATCTTGCTCGCCGACGAGCCGACGGGTGCACTCGATTCCAAGACGAGCCTGCAGATCATGGACATGCTCACCGAAATCGCGAACGATCGCCTCGTCATCATGGTGACGCACAACCCCGAACTGGCGGAGAACTACGCCACGCGCATCGTCAATCTCTCCGACGGGCACATCACCTCGGACTCCGACCCGTTCAATCCCACCGAGGAAGACATGCGTGAAAGCCAGAAGACCGTGCGGAAAACGTCGATGTCATTCCTTACCGCACTCTCGCTCTCGTTCAAAAACCTCATGACGAAGAAGGGCCGCACGATCATGACGGCCTTCGCGGGATCGATCGGCATCATCGGCATCGCGGCGATCCTTTCGCTGGCAAACGGCGTGAACGCCTACATCAAAAACGTCGAGGAGGAAACGCTTTCCGAATATCCCTTGCAGATCATGAGCTCGGGGGTGGATCTCACCTCGCTGCTCGTGGGAGCGGCGGGCACCG
>CANQTB010000207.1 GCA_947626665.1 uncultured Eggerthellaceae bacterium | reverse complement strand
CGACGTGGAGCTGGGTCATCCTCACGCAATCCGATCTCGAAAGCTTGCACACGCAAGGCGTTTGGGGGCATCTCACGAAAGAATACTGCGATCAATACGCTATGCGCGATCGCATCATCGATCCCATTTACACAACGATAATCGATGAGATGGAGCAATGCCTGGCTAGCGGACAAGCCTTCAAGGCCGATACGTTGGAAGGGCTTTGCGAAGCCGTTGGTTTCAATGAATTGTCCTTCTCGGAATCAATGCAAGAATACCAGGAGGCAATTGCCAATGGCAGCGATCCGTTGTTCGGGAAAGACCCACGCCTGCTTCATCCGCTCAGCGAAGGCCCTTTCTATGCTGTTCGTATTATCTCGCCAATCGACAATACGTATAACGGTATCCGTATTGATACTTCTTTCCGTGCTCTTGATAGCGATCTCAAGCCCTCCTTCCCAGGTCTGTATCTCGCTGGCATGGATAGCGGTGGATTCTTCACTTATCCGTATACGAACTTCCTCGGTTCTTCGTCTAGCTATTGTTTGACTTCAGGAATGCTCGCTGTCGATTCTATTCAGGAGTTTCTCGGCATGTAGCATGCTTCCGAGTGAATAATCTTCCCTTTTGATGATCTTGTCTTGAGCCCGTTTGCAGCATCCCTCATCAATGTTGCAAACGGGTTTCTCTTGCAATACAACGACGGGAATAGAAATGGCTCTTTATCGTACGACAGCAGTACTACAGCCGAACGTTCGCCATACGTTCGTAAAAGTCGATGGGGATATGGTGATGGCCAAACCCTAGAACGCGAAGCGCTGTCTCGGTATTTTGAAAAACCACGCGCATGTCGGCTTTGGCACCCTGAGAGCGCTTGCTCTGATAGTGAAACGATTTCCAATCATTGAGCGCATATTTAAGAGAAGCCGTCGTGGGCCTTTTTGTGAGCAGAAGCCTGAGCGCTCGCGCGGTGCTTGCAACCGCTGATGCGAAATCGCGTTCATCTGGACAAGCAATTGCGAGCAGGTAGACGTCATCGGCAAGGCTGTCCGGATTCATCTCAGCATCAGGGATCGAGGAAAGCGCGTCGATGGCTTCATCAAGCAGTTCATCTCGCATAGTCTGCTGCTACCTTGTCGAGCTCTTAACGCTTCTTCTTGTTCTGTGACGAGAGAAGTGTGCTTTAAGGAGCCGACTTGATACAATTGCGCAAACAGTGCCAGACGAGGAATGCTCAGCGATGAGGGCAGGGAGGCGTCGTGTTGGATCAGAATTGGGAATCGTTGTTTCCCCCGAACATTCTCGTGCGTGGATATCGATACTTCGAAAACGGCCAAGTGACGTGGTTGAAGCCCGAGAAATCGGGCTGGAATGCCAAGGTCGAAGGTTCGCAGGAGTACCAGGTGCTCGTATCGGATGACGTATCGGAGAGCTTCTGCGACTGCCCAAACGGAGGCCTCTGCCGAAGATATCCTGAAAGCGCTCAGCAGCGAAAAGCAACTCGAGTTTCTTTTGGAGATCGTTCGATCGGATAAACATTGGGAAGAAGTTGCCGTCCATAGATTCGGCGAACTTGACGAACGTCGCATGAAAGCCGAATTCGTGAGCGGAGTGGAAGATGTCGTGCGCCAATACTCCTATCGTGGGTTCGTGGATTACCGAAGCGCATTTCGGTGCGAGCGGGCATTGCACGAATATATCGATGAATTCTTCGGCCCGCTCATGAAACGGGGAGCCTATGATCTTGTCCTCCAGCTCACCTTCGCTTTTGAACTCCAATTGCCAAAGGTCGCGATCGATGATTCGGATGACTTCTTTGGCTGCATGATCGACTTGATCAATGGTTATTGGAACGATCTCCTCGCTGTGGATAATTCCGGCGTTGCCCAAAAGCTTTTTGAATGGCTTTGCGAGCTTGTTTGCTCTGATGATATGGAAGAAGACTATAACGGGATCCTTTGTTATCTTCAAAATAACGCGCGGAATAAAATCGAGGCGTATTTCGCATGTGATGTTCACTTCGCCAAACAAATTGAAAAGCTTGCAGATGCCATGTTGCGTGACTTTTCCGCCACCGATGTCGACCAGATGTACTTTTACTCTTACGAGCAGACCAAATGGGCGATGATCAGACTGCGCTGTATGATGGCGTTGGGCACGCCGTTCTCAGACCTTGAGGCGTTTGCCAATACGCGACCTCCGTCTTACGACATATGTCAGATACTCGTGCAGAGCGCGCTCCAACAAGGGGATGACGATAAGGCGATATCCTTACTGCGTCGATTTATCGAACGCATGGAGGGTGGTGCTTATCCGACTGAGGCAGCGCTCGATCTGCTGAAGCTTCTCGATAAGCACAATGCAAGCGGGGAGGTCGTCGATCTTTACCTTGATCTCATCTCCAAAGGCCGGGCCCAAAACACCGACCAGCTACGCAGCTGGATACGAAAGGCGAGGAAACGCTCTGGAGAAAATTGGCCACAGAAGAAAGATGAGCTCATCACGCGCCTTGGCGGCGATTACCGACGCCTCGCCGAGCTCTATGACATGGAGGGCGACTTATCCGATCTCATGGAGCTTATCCGAGAGCACGGATCCTTTTACGACCTCCAGCATTACGAAAGCTCGCTCTCAAAGGCGTTTCCTCACGTATTTCTTTCGCGTTATGAAGCCCTTGTAAGGGAGCAGCTTTTCGGCAGTCCTGCAAAACGAGGCGTGTATCGTGAAAGCGTGGGCATATTGAGAAGAATGCAGCAGATTCCAGAAGGGCCTGAGATTGTGATGAAAATCGTTAAAGAGCTGCGGGTGGCCTATCCGCGACGCAAGGCACTTATGGAGGAGCTGGATCGCTTGCCAACTAGTATCGAGCCGATTGCTATCTGACGACAATCATAGCGCTCCTTGAGCCAGAGTTCCGTGTTCTCAAGAGATAA
>CANQTB010000206.1 GCA_947626665.1 uncultured Eggerthellaceae bacterium | reverse complement strand
GCTTTTATCAAGATGGATACGTCGTGCGCTTCGTGAGTGCTCGCTCGTTGGATATTGCCTATCATGAAGCCATGTAAGGAGACAACTTTGTCGCTACGCGATGTTTTCGGTTTTCTGCGTGCTGACGAAGCGATTGAAAAGAACAAGGAGCACCCTATGGCAAAAATTGTTGTGAGCGACACGGATTTCGGTGATTCGCTGTTCGAGAAGAAGATGGTAGAGGCGGCAGGCATTGACTTTGAAGCCATCAATTGCGAAGGCGATAGAAAGCCGGAAGAACTCATCGAGAACCTCCGGGATGCCGATGGCGCCATCACCTCGTATGGGGACTATGATGCTGCGGTGTTCGCCGCATTGCCCAATCTGAAAGTCGTCAGCAAGACGGGGACGGGCGTCGATAACATCGATGTGGGGGCTGCCACGAAAAACGGCACGATGGTCTGCAATGTGCCCGGCTATGGGACGGAGGTCGTCTCCGATCATGCGATAACGCTCGCGCTCTGCGTTTTGCGTCGCATAAACGAGATGGATTCCGATATGCGTAACGGAATATGGAATTTCCAGAAGTGCCGGCCGCTTGGGCAGGTGCGGGGGAGAACGTTCGGCGTCGTGGGCTACGGCCATATCGGTCGCGCGGTGGCGCGAAAGGCCAACGGCCTCGGATTTCGGGTGGTTGTCTGGGATCGTTCGGGCAAGCCGGGGCGCAGCACGCCCGAGGGATTTGCCTACGTGAGCCTCGACGATCTTTTCGCGGAATCAGACGTCGTGAGCTTCCACACGGCGCTCACGCCCGAGACACATCATCTGCTGGACGCGAACCGCCTCAGCATGATGAAGCCCACCGCTGTGGTGATTAACACTTCGCGCGGCGCGGTGGTTGACACTGACGCCGTGGCGGAGGCGCTGCGCGCGAATAAGCTGTGGGGCGCGGGCATCGATGTGTTTGAAGACGAGCCGGTTGACCCCAATGCGCCGATCTGCAAGGCACCGCATACGGTATTGACGCCGCACGCGGCCTACTGGTCTGAGGAGTCGGCCATCGAGCTGCGCACCCGTGCGACGCAGAATGCCATCGATGTGGTGCTCGGGAGAAAGCCCGAGAACTGCGTAAACGCGGAGGCGTTCACTTCAGCGAAGTAAGCTCTCGAAGGCGCTCCCATGCCGCGTACGCAACGCGCCATAATGAATTCTCGTCGCATTTGGTCTTCGGTTTCGACCGCGTATTGGTTAAAGCCGATGCCGGTTTCCGCCATAATATGGCTATTCCCGATGTCGGTTTCTACCTTATAATGATTAAAGCCGATATCGGTTTCCGCCATCGGCTATCCTAGTTCACGTTAAGTACGAGGAGACGAGCGCGACATGCAGAGAACCGCAATGAACGAACTCCTTCGTTGGAAAGAATCAGAGCGCCGAAAACCGCTTGTGGTAAACGGTGCTCGCCAAGTTGGAAAAACGTGGCTTGTGTGCGAATTCGCGCGCCAACATTTTAAGGAGATCGCTCATGTCGTGTTTCTTGACAACGAGGAAATGCGGCGGGCGTTTTCCGGAAGCCTCGACCCTGACCGTTTGCTCACTATCATCGGAGCCACGACAGGCACGAATCCCCAGAGTGGTGAAACGCTTGTTTTCTTTGATGAAATCCAAGAGTGCCCACGGGCTATCACCTCGCTCAAGCTGTTTTGCGAGCAAAGACCCGAGGTGCCTCTTGTCGCAGCTGGCTCGCTGCTTGGGGTCGCGCTCAACAAAGGAGCAAGCGATACGGGGCAAACGGCGTCGTGGCCTGTCGGGAAGGTGAACTATCTTGATTTACATCCGATGACCTTTGACGAATATGTGGCCGCAGTGGCTGGTGATTCCCTGTCGCAAGTCCTGCGAAGCGGAGATTACGATTTGATGGATACGTTGAGCGAGCGCTTAGGGGATTTGCTGCGAACGTATCTCTATGTGGGCGGCATGCCAGAAGTTGTGAAGGCTTATGTTGACACGAAGGACTTTTCCCTTGTGAGAACAGTGCAAATGGAGCTGCTCAATGGATATGAACGCGATTTCTCGAAGCACGTTGAAAGCCCCCTTGAGACCGAGCGCTTGCGTCAGTCGTGGCGTTCTGCTGCCTCGCAGCTTGCCCGTGAAAGCGAATTGAAGCGCTTTTCCTATGCTGCCATTCGGCAAGGTGGCAGGGGACGCGATTATAAGGATGCTATTGCTTGGCTCATCGATGCAGGGCTTTTGACGAAAGTGAGCAAAATTTCGAAGCCGTTTGAGCCGCTCTCGGCCTATGCGGATGACACGTACTTCAAGCTCTATCTTCTTGATGTGGGATTGCTTGGCGCCATGGTAAAACTCAGTTCCAAGGTGATGGTGCAGGGGAGCAGGCTTTTCACTGAGTACAAAGGCGCCTATGCCGAACAATACGTATGCCAACAGCTAGTTGCAGGGAACAAGTGCACGCCGTTCTATTGGTCGGCTGACGGAAAGCAGGCCAAGGGCGAGGTGGATTTCGTCGTTGATAGGGAAGGAACTCCTTTGCCGATTGAAGTGAAGGCGGGGGAGAATGTCACAGGGTCGAGCCTTGCCACATTTGTGCGAAAATACGATATTCCGCGCTCGATAAGGTTTTCGATGAAGGGCTATAAAGACCAAGGATGGCTGGTGAATGTTCCGCTCTACGCTGCGAACGCCTTTTTCGCCGATGACGCAAGACGAGGATAAGCGTTGATGCGCTAATGACGCGGGACGAGGGCAGACGTCGGTACGATAGGCATACTGTCGCTCGACAGAGCAGAGGGCTATTGAGAAAAGAACTCGTTTAGTACTTCTTGCGCTGTCATCTTCGGGATGAACGATTTCTCGAAGGCTTTCATGTCGTAAGTGATAATCGAATCCACCTGAAGGGCCTCAGCCGCAGCCCGAATGAGCCCATCCTCGTAGTCAGGCTCGGAGGAATCGAGCGACTCAA
>CANQTB010000205.1 GCA_947626665.1 uncultured Eggerthellaceae bacterium | reverse complement strand
AGCTGCAGCCCAAAGGGGATGCCGATCACGGTGATGCAAAACAGCAGGCCGGCAACGGCATAGTATGCCGCTTCCCAGATGCCGATCAATATCACCCAGAACACATTCGCGATAAACGAGGGCGCGCCCCCACCGTAGGTGATGGTTTTGCCAAACGGTGCGAGCGTCAGCGCCGCCATCTTGAACGACTGTCTGCCAAGCGGAATGCCGACGATCGTCACGTAGAAAACGATGCCGGAAATCGCCCATGCAAGCGCTGTCCAGATGCCGCCGAGCAAAATCCAAATGATGTTGCATACAACGTTGAGGCAACCCGAGCCGTTGTTTGCGCGAGTTTGACCAGCGTTACCCATACGAATCACCTTCTTGTCATCCTTGCCTCGATGCGTTCAAAGGCTTGCACGAACGTTGCATTCGCCTCCGCAGAAGATTGTCGCAGATCACCTTAATGGGGGTGGCGCGCATTATGGTACAGCGTCCATAATTCCCGTCGAGTGCTTACCGATGCTGCGGAAAATGTCCGAAAAACCTTCTCATAAAAAAGTACAATATAAAAATAGTGGTATATCCAAATCGTCGAAGGAGAATATGATGTTTTGTCCTAACTGCGGTGCGCAAGTAAAGGACGGTGCCACATTCTGCGGAAACTGCGGAAAGCCGATTGCGAAGCAAAGCCCTCAGCCTTCGCAGCCGGTGGCAAGCGCTCCACAACCTCAAGCACCTGCACCTGTTCAGCCGCCGTCTCCGGTTCAGCAGCCCAGCGGTTCTATTCCGCCGCAATCGGCTGCCCCGAATCCGTATGCAGCTGCCGGCCAACGCATGCCGGGCGGTGCGCAATCGCCTTATGGCTCCCCTCAGCAACCGACTCCGGGTGCGGTGCCTCACTATGGAGCAGTCGCCGGCATGAAGACCAAGAAGGGAAACGTTTTCACGAAAAGCCACGGCGGCGCTCATAACAAGGATTTCGCGTATGCGAGCTGCATCCTCATCATCGCCCTCTTCTTGCCGTGGTTCACGATCTCGACGGGATCATTGGGCAGCGCGATCGGATCTTATGGCGGAAGCTCTGCCACTGCTGCTATGGGTATCCTGAACTTCGAATATACGCCTCTCGCGTTTTTCGGCCTTACAGGTAGCATCAATGGCATCATTCAGTCGACACTGACGACGCTTTCCAGCTATAACATGGGCGAATACAATGCGCTTCAAGGTGCTTCGGGCACGCTGACGGCAACTGGCGTTATCACGCTCATCCTTTGGATTGCCTCGCTGGTGCTGTTAGCGGCGGATGCGTTCTATCGTTTCAAGAACAAGGGCGGCACGATCATCCCTTATATCGTCATGGGCGTGTTCGCAATTCTCGCGATCATCTTTGGTTTCGCTGTTGACGGCGGAATTAGCTCGATGATGTCGCAATCTTCTGGTGGCATAGTTTCTGGCGGCGGAATGTTTGGAACAACGTTCTGGCCTTGGGTCATCGCGATTGCCTCGATTGCGCTTATTTACTTTCAGCTGAAGAAGGCATAAGCCGGTTGAAGAAAGAAGACAGAAGAAAGAAGGCAGAAGAAGGCATAAGCCGGTTGGAAAAGCATAAGCCGAATCCTGTCGAACTCTGAAATGCAAAGGCGGGGGTGTTGGTCAATGGCCGGCACCCCCGCCGCTTTCCTAAAGCGCTTTCCCGAAACGCTGTTTCATTTATCGGCGGAGCAGCCCTCCAAGCAAGCCGCGAAGCAGTTCGCCGCCCGCGTCTTTGCCGATGTTACGCGTGGCGTTTTTCCCGATCTGACCAAGGATCGACATGCCGGTGCGCATCAACTGCTCCTGCTGTTTCTCGCGAAGCCGTTCCGCGGCAGCGGCCTTGCGCTCGGCCTCCTTCTCGGCGCGGCGCTCTTCCTTCTCCTGCTCTTTCGCGAGCTTCTTTTCCAGCTCGGCCTTCTCGGCTTCGAGTTTCGCCATTTCTGCAGCAGCGGCAGCTTCCTGAGCCTTCTTCTCCTCGGCCTCGGCAATCTTCTCGTACGCGCTTTCGTTGTCGACGGCGGTGCCGTATTTTTGCATAAGCTGCATCTGGGCACCGATGGCAGCGTTGACGTGCATCTCGTCGGCTGCCGCCATGAGGCACTCGGGGGCGAGCACCTTGGCGCGCTCAACGATTTCGGGCCGGCCGTCTTCGTTTAAGAACGACACGAGCGCCTCTCCGGTGCCAAGCTCCTCCAGTGCATCCTCGGCCTTGAAGGCGGGGTTTTCGCGGAAGGATTCTGCTGCCGCCTTGATGCCCTTGCGTTCGGCCGGCGTGTAAGCGCGCAGCCCGTGCTGGATGCGGTTCGAAAGCTGGGCGAGCACCTCGTCGGGAATGTCGGACGGCGATTGCGTGATGAAATAAACGCCCACGCCCTTGGAGCGGATGAGCTTCACCACTTGGATGATTTTACTGGTCAGCTCCTTCGGCATGTCGTCGAAAAGCAGATGCGCCTCGTCGAAGAAGAAGACGAATTTCGGCTTATCGGGATCGCCCACTTCGGGAAGGGTTTCGAAGAGGTCGGAAAGCATCCACAGGAGAAACATCGCATAGATCTGCGGGCTGTTGATCAGCTTCGCGGCGTTGAGGATGTTCACGTAGCCTTGTCCGTTTTGGTCGCAGGCGAACCAGTCGTTCAGGTTGATCGCCGGCTCGCCGAAGAAGATGTCGCCGCCTTGGTCTTCCACGGCGATCAGCGCGCGCTGGATGGCGCCGACGGATTGCTTGGCAACGTTGCCGTATTCCGTTTGATATTGATCGGCGTTCTCGGCAACGAAATTCAGCATCGCCTTGAGATCCTTTAAGTCGATGAGCATCAGCTGCTCGTCGTCGGCAACGCGAAAGATGATGTTCAAAACGCCCTCTTGGGTGTCGCTCAGGCCGAGCAGGCGCGAAAGGATGGCCGGACCCATCTGGGAAACGGTGATGCGCACGGGAATGCCGTTGCCGCCGAGCATATCCCAGAAGCGCACGGGGCAGGCTTTCGGCTCCCATGTATCGAA
>CANQTB010000204.1 GCA_947626665.1 uncultured Eggerthellaceae bacterium | reverse complement strand
ACCTGCCATACTTTGAGATACCGACTCAGGACGGCGGATCGTCGGTGGCCGAGAGTGGAAAGCAGGTCACCGGCATCACCCTCACGGATTTCAAATCGCTCAATTTCACATATGAGGGCGGGAGCGCGACAACGTGCCCCGTCGTGACGGGCGTCAACGACGGCAAAAGCTCGGTTGGCACGCAGCAGAATGCCCTGACCTCCGATGGTTGGTACTACGTCATTATCGAGTACTTCGAGCCGAGCACCGAAAAGAACGAAGATGGCGACACGCTTGCCGTTCCCAAGCAGATGGCCGTTCCCCGCCAGGGAAGCCAGTTCGGCTCCGAGATAGCGGGGGAGAGCGTCCACTTCGGCGAATATCTCTGCTGGTATAAGCCACCGGCCGACGATGCTGCAGGCGAGGAGAAGGGCGATATCGGCTCGGTTGTAGGTGGCCAGTTCCAGCTTAACAATAACCCTGCGGGAACTGAACCGGCGGGTGCTGAGGGCCTCGTCGTCACCACCGACGTCGGCGGATTGCGCGTCGGCAACCTTGCGGCCAACCATCGGTCCAAGGCCGCGAACCCGACGGAGAGCGCCCAATATTATTACTATCCGAGCATCTCGAGCAATGTGCAAACCAGTGACGGGGACGACGACGGAGGAGGCGACGAGGGGGACGACGGCCATGGGTCGGCGGCCAACCTCGTCATCGACACCCACCTCGGCAACAACGGCCGTGAGACGCTGGCCAATACCGACGTGATCGTCACGAAACTCGTCTATGACCCTCAGGGCAACCTCGTTTCGCCCGACGAGGGGCCTGCCGAGGAATTCCTCTTCCAAACATACATCGAGGGCTTTAGCGGTGTTCGTACGGCAGTCGTCGTGGACTACGACGAGTTCTCCGGCCTTTGGCGCCAACGCATCAAGACCATCGATGCCGTTACGCTGAATGGCACCGGGCTCCTCTCCTCCAATGACGGCCTGAATGCTGCCGTTGTCACCTATGACGACGACACCGCTTCCTTTAGTTCCGGAGGGCAATCGTTTAAGTATGTCAATGGCGATCAGATCCAGACAGCGCCCACTGATGACCAAACCCAGTATTACATTTATGTGCAGGGCGTGCTCACCGAAGGCTCAGTGCCGGTGTATGTGGCCGCAGACAGCGATGAGGAGCAGGCACAAGATGGCGGCAGAACCGTTTATGTGGGAAGCCAGACTCAGGCCAACGAGCTTAACGCGGATTCGCCTGCTGCCATCCGCTATGCGTACTCATCCGACGTCGCGCCCGGCACGCGGGTCTTTTGGACGGGCGGTGCCGACGTCGATGCCGAGGTATACCTCGTGCCGGTAAGCTGGGTGCAGGGCAGCGCGACTGAGTTCGATCCTGATAATTTGAAGGACGGGGAAACGGCAAAGTCACTTAATGATTGCGTGCGGGTGAACCGCCTGCAAGTGGCGACGCTCACCATCGACCAAGACCAAGCGCTCAGAAGCGGCGTGAACGTCACGTCTCCCTACAACATCAAGACGAACTTCCTCACGCGCGATGTGACCTTTGGGTTGGGTCAGGCAAGCGATCTCTACGACCCGAACACCCTTGTGAGCGTTCGCTCCCCCTACGATAAAGCAACCGCTAATGATATATGTAAGAACACGGCCCAGTTCACGCTCAAGAACGGGGAGGGCCTGCTCTTCCAAGGAGCCTCCTCCCAGGATAACTTCCGCATCACCGAGGCAATGAACGACGCGACCGCCGATGCGTACGACCTTCAGCAGGCGCGCGTGGTGCAATTCGCGAACTACGTCACCTACACGCTGGCGAGCCCCGATGCGGCTCTCACTGAGTGCAGCGCGGAAGCGCCGCAGACGGAGGGCTACATATTCGACACGGGAACTGCTACTGAGAACGCCCAGAATCCCGCTGGCCGTGGGTCGGCGCAGCTGCAAAACTACGCCTCCTTTACGAACGAGCAGATCGCGACGGGCGAATATACGGGTTCGATCATCGACCTCAAAGTGACGCAGGGCGGCGCGGCGAACAACGCTGCCTTCTTCGGCAAGAACACGAGCAACGGACTCGAGTTCTATTCCACCTTCAGCGATACGGCCACCTTGGAGAAGGGCGGCCAATATCAGAACACGTGGTACAACGGCGAGCTGACGCTGACGAAGCGGGTCGTCGGCAATGCCGAGGAAGCTGAGGCGAGCACCACGTACAACTTCACGGCAACGTTTGAGTTCCCGGAATCGCCGGATCCTGCGGCAGGGCAGGTGACATCGGTCGCCTATGCGATATCCGAGGGGTATGGCAAGGTGGAGGGCGGAGACCCGACCCCAACCCTCTCGGGCGACACGGGGTCGCCTTATGCGGCCTCCACCGGCACGGTGAAGCTGAGCGATGGGGAAGGTGATACACCGGCCGATCAGGTGGAGTTCACCCTCTCGAAGGACCAGACCATCACGTTCCTCGACCTTCCGGCTGGCACGATGGTGAACCTTCAGGAAACAGGCGGCCTCAACCCCGTGTGGAAGCAGGTGTCACCGGCGATTCCGGCGGATCAGGTCGATCCGACGAATATCACCATCGAGGCCTCGCAAAACATCGAGTTTGAAGCGCTCAATACGCCTTCGGGGTCCCTCGTCGTTTCGAAGAACGTTCCTGCAACCGGCTTCACCACCCAGTTCTTCCAGTTCACGGCCTCGTTCTGGAACGATGATCAGCGCGCTGATAAATTCACCGGCACCGCGAGCTATGAGATCACCGGCACGGGAACGATAAGCGGGGGCGCAGAAGGCGGAGGCCCCACGATCGACAACGAGGGCGACGATGACAGCAACCCGATGACGGGCACCATCACCTTCACCGACACCGGAGATAGCGCCAACCAGGTGGCCTTCTCGCTAACGCCCGACTCCACCATCGTGTTCTACGATTTCAAGCCGCCTGCCGGCGGCGGTGGCACGTCGAAGTATCCTGTCTATTACACGGTGACGGAAAGCAACGAGGGTCTTTCGGGTGATTGGCAGTCCGTGTGGGACATCAGTGGC
>CANQTB010000203.1 GCA_947626665.1 uncultured Eggerthellaceae bacterium | reverse complement strand
CTCAACACCTGCTCCAACGATCACCGCGCCGACAAGGCCGCCGAAGAGGGCGTGCGATGAGCTTGAAGGCAACCCGACGAGCCACGTGAGCATGTTCCAAATGATGGCCCCGAGGAGGCCGGCCAGGATAAATTCGGGCCCGATGGTAACTTGCGCTTCGTTGATGATGCCGCCCGAGATGGTCTTTGCGACCTCAACCGAGAGGAAAGCGCCTAGCAAATTGAGCATTCCTGCAAGGAGAACCGCCACCTTGGGCTTCAAGGCTCCGGTGGCGATGGACGTGGCCATGGCATTGGCGGTGTCGTGAAAACCGTTCGTGAAATCAAAGGCAAGGGCGACCGCGATCACCAACCCCACGATGACCAGCGTGAATGGATCCATGTTCTTCAACCTTCTTTCGTTCTTAAGTCTATGAGCTTCAAATTGCGCGGGCTCAAGGGGCAAATTGATGCCATACGCTGGGCAAACGTATGAGGCAGGCCCTGAGGGCGAGCCGCTTTCGCCCGCAGCACAAAGGATAGGAAAGCCCCATCAGCCCTCAGTAAAGCGAACGTAAAGTTTGGGTAAAGTTTGGCGAGCGCCCTGCGGATGCGCACCGCTGGGCGGTAGTATTTTCACTGGGCGGAAAGCCCCATGGGTGAAGAGGAAGAAAACATCGGGAGACGAAGCCGCCGCGTGATCTATTACCTCGAAGACGACGTTCACATCAGGGATCTCACCATATATGCGCTCAAGCAGGCAGGATATGAGGCTTGCGGCTTCGGTCGCGCCGAAGAGCTCTTCGATGCTTGCAAGAAGCTTGCGCCCGAGCTCATACTTCTCGACATCATGCTGCCCGGTTCAGATGGGCTGGAGGTTCTGCGAAGCATCAGGGGCAATTCCCGCTACGCGCCGATTCCCGTCATGATGTTGACGGCGAAAGGCACGGAATACGACAAGGTGATCGGCCTCAACGAGGGAGCCGACGATTACTTGGCGAAGCCCTTCGGCATGATGGAGCTGATAGCGCGCGTCGGGGCCTTGCTGCGGCGATCTGCTCGCACATTTGCCAGCGAGGATGATGAGGAGCTGAATGGAGGTGCGCTCAGGCTCTCGGTGGCTTCCCATAGCGCAAGCGCTAACGGGGTGCCGCTTCGGCTGACGCGCAAGGAGTTCGATTTGCTGCGCGCCCTCATGAGCCATCCGGGCCGTGTGCTTACGCGCAACCAACTGCTCGCCGACGTCTGGGGGATCGACTTCGCCGGCGAAACGCGAACGGTCGATGTGCACGTTCAGACGTTGCGCCAGAAGATCGCCGCTGCCGATTCCGCGAGCGCCGGCCTGATCGAGACGGTGCGCGGGGTGGGCTACCGTTTCACCGACGCGGCGGGAAACTGAAGGGCGTCTCGCCATGATGTTTTCCGCGAAAGGTCAGGCGGAATCGCAGCGCCGGCATCGGGAGCCCCCGAAAACGCCAAGCCTGCAAAAGACCATCTTTTCCCATATCGTCGCCTTCGCGCTCTTCATCGTCGTCATCCTCATCGTCGGCTTTGCCGCGGTGTTCTATGCCGTACAAGAGTCCGAAAACGAGCGGATGCTCATGGCGCAAGCCTCAAGCCTTGCCGAAGAGCTGAACGGATGCAGCCTTGAGGAGCAGGAATCCATCGTCAGCGTGCAGAGAAACGCAGGGATTCGCATCACGTTGATCGACGACGAGGGCACCGTCGTCTTCGACACCAATCCTCGGGCCTACGGCGTCAACCATGGCGATCGGCCCGAGGTGGGCGCGGCCATCGAACAGGGGGAGGCTTCGCTTGTCAGGCAATCTGCCACGATAGGTAGCGATCTCGTCTATGCTGCCGTTCGCCTTGATGACGGGGCTGTTCTGCGTCTTTCGATGGAGCGGCAATCGATCAGCGGTTTCCTCGGCTCGCTCATGGCCCCGCTTCTCGGTGTTGCCGCAATTGTGGTGCTCATTGTCTTTTTGGTCTCGCGCCGACTTTCCCGCCGCATTCTTGGGCCCATCGATGCCATCGATGTTGAAAATCCTCTCGGCAACGAGATATATAGCGAGATGACGCCGCTTTTGGAATCGATCGATCGCCAGCAGAGGCAGCTCAAAGCGCAGAACGAGGAGCTTGCCCGCGCGGAGAGCTTCCGCCGTGAGTTCTCATCCAACGTTTCCCACGAGCTGAAGACCCCGCTGCAGGTTATTGCCGGCTATGCGGAGCTCATCAACAACGGTTTGCTCGATATGGATGATCTGCAACGGGTGGCGGGTATCATCAACGACGAGGCCAATGCGATGCGTTCCATCATCGACGACGTGCTTATCCTCTCGCGCCTCGATGAATCTGCCTTCGATCGGGATGCGCATACGTTGGTTGACCTGCATGCTGTTGCCGAGCGCATCCTCGCGCGGTTGGAACCCGTTGCTCGCGAGAAGGATATTTGCCTGAGCCTTGAGGGGGAATGTGCCCAGATATGGTGCAATGAGACGCTCGTCGAGATGGCGCTTTCCAACCTCGTGGAAAACGGCATCCGCTACAACGTTGCGGGAGGTGAGGTCACGCTCGCATTGTCCGATGCTTTGCCAGATGGCGAAATGCCTCACGGCGTGCCCTGTGCCGTCATTGCGGTGAGCGATACGGGAGTTGGCATCGCCGAGGACGAGCAACAGAAGATCTTCGAGCGCTTCTACCGCATTGAGAAGAGCCGTTCGAAGGAAACCGGCGGAACCGGCCTCGGGCTCGCCATCGTCAAGCATGCCGTGGCCTACCATCAAGGCACGATCGAGGTTTCCAGCGAGTTGGGTGCTGGCACAACGTTTCTCGTAAAGATCCCCTTGCGGGCGAGCAAGACGAACGACGGTGACGGAAGAGACGTTTTATAAGCGAAACCTCTTTGCGGGCATTTCGTCCAGATGGCATCTCTATCATCCATATAATGGGCTTACGCATACTCGTTTATACGTGTGGTATACATATGAGCACATTGACGAAGGGTTTGAAAGGGAGGGGCCGCATGAATTATTTCGAGCACACGGTGGCGACTGAACGCGCCCAGCAGA
>CANQTB010000202.1 GCA_947626665.1 uncultured Eggerthellaceae bacterium | reverse complement strand
CTCTACTTTCGTCATCGATGAGCTTAAGGCAGTCGTTGCCCTCAAGTGGCCCGACCGCCTCATTGCCGTCGATGATTTTCTGCGCCGCGCATCGTTTGAAACGATCATCACGCCTGACGATATTCCTCATGGCTTATTCGAAATCCGCGATAAGGAAGACTATCCGGTTCTCTACTCTGCCATCATAGGCGCAGCGGATATCCTCGTCACAGGCGATAAGGATTTTGCTGAAGTGGAAATCGATAAACCGCTCATCGTGACGCCAAGCGAATACGTTGATAGTTTCCTCGGATCGATCTAAAGACAGCATCTGAAAAGCGATCTGCCGCCTTCTTATCAAGTTCGCTTGGCACGCAGGGGCGCGGGGCATCCCCCGCTTTATGGTCGGAGACTTTTGCGCTTGCGCAATATGCGCATGCCGCCTCCGACCATCTCTGCCCGGAAGCCGTCGCCCCGTTATGAGGATGCGCGGCATCCACGTCCGGGCACAAGTACCGTTTCGTAGGCGCTGATATACGGCGTTATACGAATTGGGCTACTTGCTATTTTCAGGACACGCGCCAAGAAGCCAAATCCATTCAAATGTATTACGCCGTATTACGAAATGGGATACTTGCTGTTAAGCGCGTCTAAGGCGGCTTCGATTCTTTTCTGACTCCCCATACTCAGATCCAAGAAGGTAGCCGCTTAGACAGCGGATGAGCGCCCTTGCGGTATGCACAATTACGTGTTCTCTCTATCCAATGGGCAAATAATATCCCATCAAGGCCGATAATATTTGCCTTGCACAGAGAGGTAGAAAGGCCGAGATGATGGATGAGATGACCTGTATGTTATGTGGCAAAAAGATCGCTGAGCAAAGCCCTTATCTCATCGATCGCAGCCAAACGCGTGGAATGGCCATAAGGACATACGATGGATATATCTGCTCCGATTGCTCGAACGACTACTTGGCTATGCTAAAGAGATTTTTCGGAGATATCTCTTTCGATACCTCTTGTGAATTGAGCGGCAACAAGACTTCACGCTCTGACAGATTTCATCAATGCTCGCATTGTGAAAGACCTCTGACAGGTGGCTACTTTACAATCCTCGTCCTAACGTCAGCTCGCGAAAGGCTTTCCTCAACGATGTATTGTTGCGGCGAATGCTCCCATGACTATCGCAAGGAATTCTCAGCTCTTCGCGAGAGCCGCCAATGCAAGTGATTGAAAACGCATAAGCGAAGTGAATGCCCCTATCATTGGCCTGATTAAGAGGCCTTCATCATCGACGACAATAACGACTCGGAGATTTCGCGCTCTGCGCCCTTTCGAATAATGGCGCTCCAAAGCTGTCTAGCGACAGCCGGATCGCCACCGATGAATTCACTGAGCTGCGAGAGAAGATTCTCTCCCACCAAAAGCTCACTCTGCTTGCACATACGATAGATAGGAGAAAGCGCACTATGCTCGTCTCCCCAGCGCCTCCCGATGTTGATGCGGCTTAAAGTCCAACGATCGTCTTTGCTACGATAAACAATCGGCGAACTCGCAGAGCCGTTACCATCATGAAGCACAACCCCATTGCACATCTGCCCATAGGGCCTGCAATCGAGAGAGACGATATCGCCGCAATGAAAAGGGAGCGGCACATCGAAATAGGCAGTGCCCTCAAGAAGATCGCCATAACCTTTCACGTATACGCACTCGTCTTTGGCCTCCGCGATTATCTGACTGAGCTTCTTCGACCATTCGCCAAAGGACCACTTAACGACACGTTCCCAAGCAGAATACGTAGAAAAGCCCACTCGTTTGCTCGTGGCTTCATCGACTAACTCATGCAAAGGGTCGTCGTATTTCCCATATCGCGCGATTGTCGATGCCTTTTGCGCGACTGTCTTATCGGATCCGAGAATAAGCATGATCGCCTGCCGCTTCGTCAGCGGCGTCGCAGCGAGAAATGATGCGACCTCGTCGGATGGAATATATTCACCCAGCAGCTCTTCTTTCATGTTGTTTGGAATGATGCTATCAGGGCATAGGTATTCGTCAATTGGCGAAGCGAGGAAATCTTTTATCTGCTCTGCACTATCGATGACGCACGTCGTCTGATTACATATATCGACAACCTGAGGCGAACCAACACGGGCGATGTCGATGAGATCACAAAGCGTCGTTTGGTCAGGTTTGTCGATTATGAAGATCGATGTCGTGATGGGGACTCTCGCTTCGCCGTGCCGCTCTTCGTGATTGAGATCGCGCCTGACCTCGATACCGTAGGCACCGCTTCGATCGCAGCCAATGCGATCGATGAATTTAAGTGTTCCGTTGATTCTCGACACCGCATTTGCCATGAGGTCCCGATAGGGGCAATCGGCTCTCACCAGAAAGGCGCCATCGCCATAGGCCATCGCCCTGAGTTTGTTTGCTAGACGTATGGAGCTGTCAGGCCCAATCTGAGGGGCAAATGATTTGCCTGCTTGGGATATTGTCATTTGAATGTATACGCCCATGGTCGTCCTTCCGCTTACTGTAAAAACCATGGTATGGAAGCGCATGTTCCGAAAATGACACATCGGAGCAGCCAGATAGCACTGTCACATCGAACGATTGCGAGGCCTTGTGGTAAATGGGTCGAACCGGGCGATCAAGGCAACAGAACTCCGTTACCGCTTGCGCTTGAAGTCCATTCCCTCATATATACGGACCGGATCGCCCCGCACGATCCGGGTGTGCTTTCCCCAGGCCTTTGATGTCTGTTGGTTGCGAGCGTCGATCTCACGTTGTACGAGCATGGCGCGAAGATGTGCCATCGCCTTCCGCCTGTTTTGGTATTGGCTGCGCTCCTCAGTCGATGAGGCGACAAGACCGGTCGGCACATGGACAATGCGCACCCCCGTCTCGACCTTATTGACGTTTTGGCCGCCCTTGCCACCGCAATGGAACGTCTCTATGCGGATGCTGGACGAAAGGTCGTCTCCTTCCCCGAAGGAGCCCGTATCTTCTCTTTCGGAGATGACGCTCACATCCACATACCAGTTCTTGCGCCTATGGTGAGGGCGAAAGGG
>CANQTB010000201.1 GCA_947626665.1 uncultured Eggerthellaceae bacterium | reverse complement strand
GTAAAGAGGCCTATCGTCTTTCCGCGCTGCGCACCCCGCCATTCTATGGTTGCTGGTTCGGCGGCACGCTGCTCACCACGCTTGACGGCCTGCAGATCAACAAGGATTGCCAGGTGCTCGATGCCGACGGCAACGTGATCGAGGGCTTCTATGCGGCGGGCGATGTTTCCGGAAGCTTTTTCAGCGGCAACTACCCCGAGTATATCGTCGGCGTGGCTTCGGGACGTTCCTCGGTCCAGGGTCGCCATGTCGCGCGGCTGTTGGCTGGAGATTTAGCCGCGTAGGCGAACCTCTCGCCCGGCATCCGGGAAAGAGGCCTTACAATAGCGGCATCCGCAAGACGGAAAGCCGTATCAGGAGGGCGTGAGCTTGGCGGCTGCGCCCTTCTTTTTTTCTGCGATACCGAAGGAGGATCGCCATGTATAAAATCCATTGTTTGAACAACATCTCGCGCAAGGGTCTGGCGCTGCTCACGCCCGATTATGAGGTCACCGACAACGTGGAGGAGGCCGATGCCATCCTCGTACGCAGTGCCAATATGCACGAGATGGAAATTCCGCCTGCATTGAAGTGCGTTGCACGCGCCGGCGCCGGTGTGAACAACATCCCGCTCGACGCTATGGCGGAAAAGGGCATCCCGGTATTCAACACGCCCGGAGCGAATGCGAACGGTGTGAAGGAGCTCGTGATCTGCGGGATGCTGCTCGCCGCACGCGATGTGGTGGGCGGTATCGAGTGGGTGCGCGCGAACGCCGACGACCCTGATATCGCAAAGACGACCGAGAAGGCGAAAAAGCAGTTTGCCGGCACCGAGATCACGGATAAGACCCTCGGCGTGATCGGCCTTGGCGCCATCGGCAAGCTCGTCGTGGGCGCTGCGGAGTCGCTTGGTATGCATGTTATCGGATACGATCCGTATTGCGACGAGACGAAGGCCGCTGCCATTTCCCCTTCACTTCAGTTCACGGCAGACATCAAGGGTCTTTATGAGGCAAGCGACTATGTGACGATTCACGTGCCGGCGACCGCCGATACGAAGGGCATGATCGACGCTCAGGCGATCGAGCAGATGAAAGACGGCGTGGTCTTCTTGAATTTCGCGCGTGACAGCCTTGTGAACGATGCCGACATGGCGGCGGCTCTCACCTCGGGAAAGGTGGCGCGCTATGTGACCGACTTCCCGAACGCAGCGGTGGCGAAGATGGAAGGCGCGATCGTCATTCCGCACCTCGGCGCTTCCACCGAGGAAAGCGAAGACAACTGCGCGATCATGGCGGTGCGCGAGGTGATGGACTACCTCGAGACCGGCACGAAATCGCACTGCGTGAACGGGCTCTGAGAAGGAACGCGCCGTCTCGCGTAGCTTAGTTTCAGAAGGCCCGCAAAAACTTTCGAACCGCGGTCCATAGCGGAAGCCCGTGGCCAAGCGCTATACTTATATTTGTATGGCGCCATAAAACAATGGGCTGATAAGGCAAAACGTTAGTTGTTCGAGAATAATATGAAGGCTCGTCAGCAGAAAAGCACTTTCGAGGTGTTGAAAGACAATTATCTGGTGATTCTCGGTCTCGGAATTACCTGGCTTGTTTTTCGCGGGGACTATGTTGCCCGTTATCTTGTCTTTGGTAATGACAGTTCGCGCATTGCGGATCACCAGGGAATTTATTACGCGTTTATCGTTTCCTTCATTATCTGCGCTATTCTCGGCCCCCTTCTGAAACCGATAGCGAAGGGGGCCTCGTGGAAAAAGAAAGCCAGTGCGCTTCTTTGTGTGGGCTGCGTTGGTCCGCTTCTTCTCATACTGTCGAATCAGCTTTCCGGCGATGCGAGCATGCTTGCCGGCATGGCTGGCTCCATCGTGCTTTCGGCATACACCGTCATTGCGGCGCTTCTTTGGATATCGCTGACGACGAGGCTCTCTCCTGATGATATTTTCGTTGTTGTAACCGGAGCCTTCATCGTCTCGTCTGCGCTGACGCTTTTCCGTTTCGTCCCGGGTGGTTGCCTTGCTATTCTGCTTGTTCTTTTCCCGCTAATAAACGCGGTTCTGTTTTATCAAAGTACCGAGAATGAGGGCGTGCAAGAGGATGAGCACCAGACTTCACCAATAAGGTCGAGCTCAATAGGCTTTCCGTTGATTCTCGCGCTCTTTTGCCTTGTCGGTTTTTCAACGAGAGGAATTATCGCGAACCTCGAGAGTGCTGCTGCAACTATCGAGGTTGCTTCCATTAATCTTATCGTCATCGGAATCGCAGTCGTCCTTTTAATAGTGGGATCGCGGGTTGAATTGATGAGGCTCATCCAGAGAATGGCCCTTGCGTTTTTCGTGCTGTTCTTCATTTGCCTTTGCCTCGCAATTGTTCTCAACAATGTCGCGTTTGCTTACTACTATTACCTCATCAACGGGAACATGCTTGTGTTGCGAGCTTGCCTTACGTATGTGTGGCTTCTCGTCACGTGCTATTACGCCTCATCGGTTAAGACGAATCTCTTCGCGACGGTTTCAGTGCTTTTCATTGTGCCGCTTTCTCTTGCCCAAGGGCTGCGGGCGCTTCTTTTCCAGTTTGATTTTGCTGCTGAGATCTATTCAACGTTTTTCGCTCCCATCATGAGCCTCATTCTTATCGTTGCGGTGGTAGTGCTTTTGGGTTCCCATCGGCAAGAAGTGTCGCGTCAACCGGATCAGCCGATGCAGTTTGAGCTGGACCCGCGATTCATCGAAGCTTACCGTCTTACGCCACGCGAGGCGGAGATCGCTTCGCGCCTTGCGAAGGGCTATACGCTCCAAAGAACGTCCGAGCTGCTGGTCATTTCGTCGAACACAGTGAGAACGCATGTGAAATCTATCTATCGGAAAATGGGAATTCAAACGAAACAAGAGCTCATTGACGCAGTTGAGAGCTGGGTCACCGAAAACGTGTGACCCATTTCGCCGGTTTTTGGCGATTTCAAAAACCTCTTTGCGTTCTAAAGTTTCGCCGGTGCCTGCAAGGGCACCGAACTTTTGTCTGCAAAAAGGAGGAGAAATGTCATCAAAGGAAATGCCAGCGCTTGATCGTCGTAATT
>CANQTB010000200.1 GCA_947626665.1 uncultured Eggerthellaceae bacterium | reverse complement strand
GTTGTGGAAGTCGTCGCGTTCGAGGATGCGCGCCACCGTGAAGTTGCTCGTGATTTTCAGAAGGTCTTCCATCGTGAGCGCGAGAATCCATTCGGAGTTATAGCGCAGCGTGGTCTTTTCGGGATCGAGAATCTTAAAGGCCTGATCAACGTATGTCTGGGCGTTCGCGCGGATCTGGTCGTAGGAAAGTTGCGGACGGGTGGAGTTGCGTCCGGAAGGATCGCCGATAAGCGCTGTGCCGTCGCCGATGATCAGCGTGACATGATGCCCGAGGTCTTGGAATTGACGGAGCTTGCGCAAAGGAACCGCATGGCCCAGGTGGATGTCGGGCGCCGTGGGATCGACGCCGAGCTTGATGTTGAGCGGCACGTCGCGCTTCAGCTTATCGAGAAGCGCCTGTTCGGGGACGATCTGCGATGTGCCCGACGCGATGATGTGCAGCTGCTCTTGTGGACTTTCCATGGCTTTACGATCCTTCGTTCTCATAAGGTGGCTTTCCGGAGGACGAGCTTGGTGGCCTGCCCATGCGGAGATCTATTCGTGAAGAGCCATTCTAGCATAGCGCGAGAAAGCGATAACGATGAAGCGACGCCGCTAAATGGGGCGGCGCTTCTCAGCGACGCTCGAGGCAGCCGGCGGAGCGGCTTCTAAGCGACGCCGCGGAACAGATGCCCTGAGGTGGTGTTTGGACGCTTTTCAATGCCTTCCGTCCCCGCTTGCGCATTGGCGATCGCCTTTTTGATGCGATTGACGGCCTTGGTCGCCTCGACAGGGGTCATAAGTGTTGTGTCCGCGAGAAAAGCGCCCACTCCCGCCGCAAGCAGATCGCCGAGAGCGAAGGCGGTATCAAGCGGAACGGCGTTATAGAGGTGGCTCCTTCCGTAAGCATCGGTTCTCACGGGGAACTCGTAGCCCTTTCGATCCTTGAGAACATGGGGAACGCGACGGCGCTTGCACGTGGCGCACACCTCGTCACAGGGTCCTTCGGCCATAAAAACGCAGTGCTCGGTGACCATGAGTTCTTGGGCGCCCGCCACGATGATGCCGAAGGCGAGGTTTGGGGAAGCGTCATTTCCGCATGCGGATCCTGCCGCCACGCGATCTTCTGCCGAGCCGCTCTCCGCAATCAGGCTGCGAATCTGCGCGAGCGTGAGCTCGGGAGACAGCCAGATCCGTTGAGCACCCCACGTCTGCGCAAGCGCCGTGGAGAACACATTGGCCAGCGGCAGATGAGGCCCAATCTCAAAGGTCATGCCCTCTTCACGCGCGGCGAAGACGCCGCCGATGCTTTCCGCAAGCACTGTTTCGCGAGCACTCGAATTGTTTGCGTTGCTTTGTTTCGGTTCGTTTGCACCCACCTGTCCGCCCAGTCCGCCTTCGCCGCGTTGGAAGCCGAGCCCGAGCAAGCCGTCCTCTGGCTGAATCTGCGGATGCGCGGCAGGCCCGCGGTTTATGAGAGGCAGTACGGGAAGGCACCCCGCAGGATAAGCCGACCATGCGAAGGCATCCTCCATCTGCGCCTGTGCGCTCACATAGATGAGGTCGGCACCGGCCTTCTTGGCCGCGAAAGCATTTGCGGGATTATCGACAAGCGCAGCGACGAGGGGCGCACCCTCCGTATCAGGCGCTTTCTTCGCGCTTTTTGCGGCCTTCGCATTGCGGACGCCCTTTCCGCGTTTCCCGCTTTTCGCCATGGAGGCACCTTCTTGCACCGGCGATCCCTTGGAGGCGCTTGCCAGCAAGCTTGCGTCCTCATCGTCGCTCACCTCACGCCCCTTATATGGCGCAAGCATGGTTTGCGTGAGCTTCTCAAGCGCTTCGTTGCGCAAACGATGGAGCGCGGAGAATCCGATTCCGACGTTCTCATCAAGCTCCACCTCGAATTCGGCAAGCTCGAACGGCGTGGAGCCAAACCTTCCGATATGCTCACGAACTTCCTCTGCGCTCACAGCCTTCGTCCGCGCCGCTTCGACGACGTTTCCCGAAACCTCGGCGCTCAATGCATCGCTTCCCTGCTTGAGCGCAACATCGTGAAGCGCACGCACGATCCGCCGCTTCACTTCATCGTCAGCTGTCATCGAATCAGGAGGTATCACGCTCATGCGCAGCTTGGCAGTCTCCCCAATACGCAGGGTCATGCTTGCGCGAATGGGAACACGCGGTTCCTTCGCATCGTCTTTAAAAGACAGCTCGGCGTTTCGCACGCGGAACACACGATCGCCCGCACGCACCGACCGCGTAAGCGGCGTTGCCTGCAGCTTTGCGCGTGCGCTGCCCAACTTTTCGAAATTATTTGCAAGCACGATATTGACGTTGCCTTTACCCGTCCATATTTCAAGCACATCGCCTTCAGCAAGCGCCCGCGTATTCGCAATCACCACGCCCTCGCGGTTTGCCTCAGTCACGCGACCAATTGCTGTGCCGCGGTTGTTCGGCCTCCGATAGCTCATGAGATTGTTTCCGCGCTCTCCCGAAAGATAACCCTGCGTGAAGCCTCGGGAAAATGCCTCTTCCAGCCGTCGCCTGTCGGCCTCAGCCGCACGCTGCGTCTCATCGTCGAGCACGCGGCGATAGCTTTTCACCACCGCCGCCACATAATCGCTCGATTTCATGCGGCCCTCGATTTTCAGCGAGGAAACCCCTGCACTGATGAGCTCGGGGATCATATCGATTGTTGAAAGATCGCGTGGCGAAAGAAGGTGCTCCCCCTCCGTTTGCATCGTTCGATCGCCGTTGCCCTTACGTTTAAGCTCGTAGCCCATGCGGCACGCCTGTGCACACATGCCTCGATTTGCCGAACGGCCGCCGACGGCGGAGGAAAAATAACATTGCCCCGAATAGCACACGCAAAGCGCTCCATGGGCGAACACCTCCACCTGAAGCCCTTCTTCTTGAGCGCACTTCGCCAGCGCACTCACCTCTTCAAGAGAAAGTTCGCGCGCCAACGTCACGCGTTTCGCGCCCAGCGATTTCGCAGCAAGAATGCCCGCCTTGTCGTGGATGTTCATCTGCGTCGAACAGTGAAGTGCGACTTCGGGAAAACGCTTCACAAGAACGGAGGCGAGGCCCACATCCTGCACGATGAA
>CANQTB010000199.1 GCA_947626665.1 uncultured Eggerthellaceae bacterium | reverse complement strand
CTGAGCGCGAGACGCGCCTTCTCATGGGAAATGAGATCTTCGCCTATGCCGCCCTTGAGGCGGGCGTGAACGTGGTGGCGGGCTATCCTGGCACGCCATCTTCCGAGCTGATAGAAACTATCGCCCGCTTGCGGGCGCAGGGATGCGCCGAGGGCGTGCATGTCGAATGGTCCACCAACGAGAAGGCGGCGCTCGAGCTGCTTTCCGGAGCGGCCTATTGCGGTGCACGCGTGCTGTTCACCTGCAAGCAGATGGGGCTTAACGTGGCGGCGGATGCGCTGCTCAGCCTGAACTATGTGGGCGTGAAGGGCGGCACGGTGCTTTTCGTGGCGGACGATCCCGGCCCCATCTCGTCGCAGACCGAGCAGGACACGCGGCGCTTCGCGGCCTTTGCGAAGGTGCCGGTCTTCGACCCGACGACCCCTGATGAGGGCTTTGCGATGATGAAGGCGGCCTTCGAGCTTTCCGAGCGCTATGGCACGCCGGTTATCGTGCGCCCCACCACACGCATCTGCCATGCATCCACATTTATCAGCGTGGCAAAGCATACCGTTGCGCACCCCTTGCCGCCCGAGGGCTTTGAGCGAAGCTCGCGGTGGATCATCTTCCCGAAGCGCTCCTTTGAGGCCCATGGCGAGGTGAACGCACGGCTGGCCGAGATAGCGGAGGTTTTTTCGAAAGAGCCCGCCTATGCGTGCTTCAATAAGGCGATCGAGGGCGGGGGAGAAAGCGCTGGCGGCGCTGGCGACACGTGCGGCGCGAACGGCGCGAACGGCGTGAAGGGCGCGAACGGTGTGGACGGTGCGAATGGCGTGGACGGCGTGGACGGTGAAACCCCCGCCCTTGGCATTGTGGCCGGCGGCGTGTCGGCGTCGTATGCGAAAGAGGCGCTGCGTCTCATCGGGGAAACGGCAGCGCGCGAGGGCATGAACGTGCCCCGGTATCGCTTTATGGCGGTGGGGACGCCGTATCCGTTTCCGATTTCGGCGGCTGGGGAATTCCTCAAAGGGCTTCGCGACGTTTTCGTGTTCGAAGAGCTCGACAGCGTTCTTGAGGAAGAGCTTATGAAAGTTGTGGGCGCGAAAAAGCTCTCCACGACAATCCATGGCAAGCTTTCCGGCGAAGCACGCGATCGGGGTGAGAACACAACCACGGACATCGCCTTGCGCTTGGCGGCGTTTTTCGACGGCGAATCCGGCGAAACCTGTGATGCGACCCGCGACGCAATCCGCGGCGAACTTACCGCGCTTCTCCAGCAGACCGTCGGTGCAGATGCGCAGATGCCTGCTGCGAAAAACGTTCCCGTGCGTCCTCCCGTGCTCTGCGCGGGCTGCCCGCATCGCGGCAGCTTCTATGCCGTGAAGCAGGCAATGGCCCTCCTGAGAAAAAAAGCGCGCAAGGACGACCCGAATGCGCCAGCGCTCGAGGCGGTGTTCTGCGGCGACATCGGCTGCTATACCTTGGGAAATGCCGCACCGCTTGAGGCCATCGATACCTGCCTGTGCATGGGTGCAGGCATTACGCAGGCGCAGGGATTCTCCATCTCAGAGCCGGAAAAGAAGGCGATCGCTTTCGTCGGCGACTCGACGTTTTTCGCAAGCGGCATGACCGGCGTGGCGAACGCGGTCTACAACAACCACGACATCACGATCGTCGTGCTCGATAATTCGACGACAGCCATGACTGGCACTCAGCCCCACCCGGGGACGGGCGTGACGATGATGGGAACGCGCAGCGAGCCGATCAAGATCGATGAGGTGCTGAAGGCACTTGGGGTCACGTGCATCAAGCGCACGAATCCCTATCAGCTGGAGTCCGCGATTGACGCTGCTGAACAGGCAATTTCCTATTCGGGTCCCTCGGCGCTCATATACGAGGCACCCTGCATTCAGATTTGCGAGCCAGCGCCGCCCGCCGAAATCGACGCCGACCGTTGCACGGGCTGCCGCCGTTGCATCACCGAGATCGGTTGTCCCGCGATCGGCTTTCGTCCCGATGCGAAAGGCCCGAAGTCGGCCGATCGTGGCCTCGCGTTTATCGATGAGACGCTGTGCACGGGCTGCGACCTGTGTGTGCAGGTGTGCCCGTTCAAGGCGATCGTTTCGCACGAACAGCTTGCCGGCAACGGCAGCTCGGGCGCTTCCTCTTCCGAAGGGGGTGCGAGCCAATGATCAACATCTTGCTTGCCGGCGTTGGCGGACAGGGAACCGTGCTCGCCGCGAAGATCCTCGCCCAAGCGGCCGAAGATAAGGGCTGGCGGGTGCGCACCGCCGAGACGATCGGCATGGCGCAGCGCGGTGGCAGCGTCACCTCGCATGTTCGGATGGGCAACGAAGGTGAAGAGGTGTATGCGCCGCTCATCGTGCCGGGTACGGCGCAGACGATCATCGCGTTCGAGCCGGGAGAGGCGCTGCGTGCCCTTCCGTTCCTCAGCGTGACCTCGCCAAACGCAACCGTCATTACGGCGAGCTCGGTGCTTCAGCCGGTGACGAGCGCCCTTGCCGATACGCCCTATCGCTCGGAAGATGTGCTGCGGCAGCTTCAGGAAACCCTCGCCCAGGCCGGCGCGCGGCTGATCGCCGTGCCCGACCGTGAGCTTCTTGAAGAGGTGGGAAGCCCGCGCGCGCTCAACATCGTGTTGCTGGCGAGCGCGGTGAAGGCCGGTTGCGTGCCGCTTTCGCGCGAAGAGCTTGCCACCTATGTGGCGCAGACGGTGAAACCACGTTTTATCGCGATGAATCTCGCCGCAATCGATGCGGTGTTCTCGAAAAACTGCTAACGTGAAACGGTGCGCTTGCGAACGGGATATTTGAAGGCAAAGCGCTGAAAGCGAAAGAGGTTTTCCATGCAGATGACAGACGACCAACTGAAGACAATCCTCGCCGAGCTGGCGACCATCAAGGAGCGCTCGCCGTTCTATGCGAAGAAATTCGCCGACATCGATCTTACCGACGTGCGGACGCAGGCAGATTTCGAGAAGCTTCCCTTCACGGAAAAGGCCGACCTGCGCGACGCCTACCCCTTAGGGCTTGCCGCCGTGCCTCCCGAGAAGATCGTGCGCATCCACAGCTCGTCGGGCACGACGGGCACGCCGGTCATCATTCCCTACAC
>CANQTB010000198.1 GCA_947626665.1 uncultured Eggerthellaceae bacterium | reverse complement strand
CGACGAACGCGATGGCGCAAACGGCCGCCACGCCCACGAGCGCGAGGAAGAGCGCCTGCGCAATTCGGGTGGTTCTCATTTTGGCTTTCTCCATAGGAATCCCTTTCTCGATGATGTGAGTGGGGCATTGATGATGATAGTTTAGCATGCCTTGGTGGGCATATGTCGGAGTGTAGTCGTGCAATTGATGGCAAGAGAAAGAATGCGAATGGGCTGCCGGAAGGCGGGTATGAAAAGGCGAGTGGGCTGGGCAGAAGGCGAATCTGGGGAAGGCGAGTGGGCCGATAAGCCGGATTCTGTCGTGGGACGGCCATTTATCTGGGACGCGCGTCGCCGCACGCCTCAAGCACGCAACCCGAACGCACGGAAGGGCAACCGTATTGCGTACCTATTTGCGCTTGCTTTCGATGGGGTTTGCCCAGCCACGACGTTGCCGCCGTGCTGGTGCGCTCTTACCGCACCGTTTCAGCTTTTCCGCCTCGGCAAAGGCCGTGGTGGAGTCTTCTTTTCTGTGGCACTTTCCGTCGGGTCACCCCGCCCAGCCGTTAGCTGGCATCGCGCCCTTCAAAGTCCGGACTTTCCTCACACGCGCTATCAGGCAACATGCCGAAACGCCACGTGCGCGGCCGCCTGGCCCACTCGCGTGTGATATTCTAGCCGAAGGATTGCGTGAAAGGAAACTCCGCCTGTGAATGAAGAATACGAAAACGGCCAAGCGTTCGCCCTTGTCGGCGCATCGGATTTCAATGCCGAGCATTTTCTCGCGAACTATCGCGCGGGGGAATTCGCCTGCGTCATCGCGATTGATCGCGGATTTGCGTATCTTCAGGAAATCGGCGTGAGGCCCGATATCGCCCTCGGCGATTTCGATTCGCTCGGCTATGTGCCGCAGGGCGTTGATCTTCTCACCTTCGATTCGCATAAGGATAAAAGCGATATGGAGCTCGCGTTCGACTGTGCGCGGAGCAAGGGGGCTCAGGCGGTGTCTGTTTATGGTGCGCTGGGGAAGCGCCTCGACCATACGCTTGCGAACCTCGGCGTTTTCGCACATGCCTCCGAGCAGGGAATGCGCGTTACGGCAATTGATTGCGGTTGGGCGCTTCGCATGCTTACCGGCCCGTCACAGCTTGCTGGCTCGGTGGATTCCAGCGGCAGCGCGGAGCCTGCCCAAGTCGCAGATCCTGCTGGCAATGCGGGGCTCGCCTGCCCGGCGCAGCTCACACTGCCCGCACGCGAAGTGGGCATTTGCTCGGTGTTCGCCATGGACGACGAGGCGCGCGGCGTAACGATCCGAGGTTTGGAGTATCCGCTCGAGGATGCGGTGCTCACCAACCGCACATCGCTTGGCCTTTCAAACGAGTTCATCGGTGAAGAGGCATCGATTTCAGTCCAAACCGGCACCCTCGCCGTGATCTTTGAACTATAATTCCGAAAGGCCTCAAAAGAGGCGGGGAGCTTGCTTGACGCGGCAGGCTGAGAGGAGGCGCGCAAAGCCTCGACCCGTTGAACCTGCTGTGGGTAATGCCAACGAAGGGAGAGAAAATGGATGCTACCCAATTTGTGTCTGCGTTAAATCATGTTCGCGAAACCACGCCGCTCGTGCATTGCATCACCAACTACGTAACGGTGAACGATTGCGCCAATGCGCTGCTTGCCATCGGGGGAAGCCCCATTATGAGCGACGAGCCGGAGGATGTGGAAGACATCACTACTATCTGCAACGGGCTTGTGCTGAATATCGGCACGCTGAATAAGCGTTCGATTGAAGGAATGGAAGTCGCAGGAAAGCGGGCGGGCGCGCTCGGGCATCCGATCGTGCTCGATCCGGTTGGTGCGGGTGCCTCGAAGCTGCGGACCGAGACGGCGGGGCGTCTTATGGACGAGCTGCCGATCACGGTTGTGCGCGGCAATATGTCGGAAGTGAAGGCGCTTGCCGGCGCCGCAGCGGCGACGCGCGGTGTGGATGTAAATCCCGCCGACGTGGTGACGAGGGAAAACCTTGCGGAGATGGCGTTTTTCGCCCGCAGCCTTTCGCAGAAAACGAACAGCATCATCGCCACAACCGGCGCCATCGACCTCATCGCTTATGGCGATAGCTGCTATGCAGTATTCAACGGCACGCCGGTCATGGGCAGGATAACCGGCGCGGGATGCATGCTCAGCTGCGTGGTTGCGGCTTATGTTGCCGCCAACCAGCAAGATCCCGTTGGTGCATGCGTGGCGGCGATCGCCCTGATGGGCCTGGCCGGCGAGCAGGCCGCCGGTCGTATGATGTCGCAGGATGGCAACGGAACGTTTCGCACGTATTTGCTCGATGCGCTCTATACCATCGATGGGGAAGCGCTCGCGCAGGGCGCGCGTGTGGAGGAGATCGCATAATGGGAAACCGATTCGATCAAGAAGCGCTTCGCCGAGCGCTTTTGCTGTATGCCGTCACCGATGAGCGGTGGCTCGATGGGCGAACGCTGGCCATGTGCGCTGAGGAAGCGCTTGCGGCGGGCGTGACGATGATGCAGCTGCGAGAGAAGGATCGCTCCACTGCGGAGATCGTCGATCTTGCACGCGAGCTTCTGCCGATCTGCCATCGCTACGGGGTGCCGCTCATCATCGATGACGACATCGAGGCCGCCCGCCTCAGCAGCGCCGATGGGGTGCATGTGGGCCAGCACGACGAGGCCTGCGAGAAGGCGCGTCGCATACTGGGAGACGATGCGATCATCGGTGTCTCCGCCTCAACGCTTGAGCAGGCGAAAGCCGCCGAAGCGGCAGGCGCGGATTATTTGGGCGTGGGCGCGATGTTCACAACACCGACGAAGACCGATGCCGATGCGGTGACGCCGGAGGAGCTGAAAGCGATCTGCGAAAGCGTCGAAATCCCCGTGGTCGCGATCGGCGGGCTGAACGAAATCACGCTTTCGGTATTGAAAGGCACGGGCGTTGCGGGTGCGGCGGTGGTTTCGGCGATCTTTGCAGCTCCCGAGATTTCCCTTGCGACGAGCACGTTGCTTGATATGATGAGGCAGATCGTTGGAGAGGAATAACGCGGAATTTTCACGCAGCGCGTACCTTCTTTAACGGCAGCAGCGCATGCGCGGGAAAGAGCACGAACCTGAAGGAGGCGCGTGATGTTAGGTGACGA
>CANQTB010000197.1 GCA_947626665.1 uncultured Eggerthellaceae bacterium | reverse complement strand
GCTACTGAATCGGAAGTCGCCCTCGAGCCGGCGGAGCAGACCATCGAGACCGACGTGGCCGTCATCGGCCTTGGCACTTCCGGCTTCCAGGCGGCCATGGGCGCCCGCTCGAAAGGCGCCGACGTCGTCGTGGTGGATAGCGCTCCGGATATGTCCGGCACCACAAACGTCAGCACTGGCGGGTATCTATGCGTGGGCGATTCGCTTCAGAAGGAGCAGCCCTTCTGCTACACCGTCGACGACGTATACAACGCCTACAACGAGATGTCCAACTACACGGGAAACCTCGCGCTGCTGCGTCACATGCTCGAGGCGTCTTGCCGGTCGTCCCAAAACGTCATCGATGCGGGCGTGGAAGTCCAGGTAGTCCAGCTTCCGGAGAAGAAGGAGCTCACTCCCGCCGAACTGGGTCAGCTTGCAGGCCATCCCTACATGACGAGGGGCCAAGAGCGTGCGGACCTATGGCAGGCCGCCCTCGACAAAGCCGGCATTACTAGCATGTTCAACACCACTGGCGAGCAGCTGTTGTTCGAAGACGGCCAGATCGTCGGCGTGCGGTGCATCTCTGACGGCAAACCGCTCGACATCAAGGCCAAGGCCGTCGTGCTGTGCACGGGCGGCTTCATAGGCGACGAAGAGATGGTGGCCGAGTATTACCGCGGCGCCAAGGTCAAAAACGTGGGCAATGAAACCCGCACGGGCAGCGGCATCAAGATGGCGATCTCGGCCGGCGGACACCTGGGCAAGAATTTCTCGCTGTGTTCGAGCGAGTTTGGCGCCACGAACCTTTACGCGGGGCGAGGCAACGCCGCCCTGCAAGCCAGCTTCTTCGGCACCCCTCTGGTCGACAGCAACGGCGAGCGCTTCATGCCCGAATGGGTTGCCAATAAGAAGGCGATGCATTGCGCCGAGCCCTTTATCCGCGTCCGCGAATACTACTCGCTCATGGATCAGGACTTCATCGAGTTCGTCAACCAGGCCGACCTCGGCGACCTCAATGGCGCCTCCGGCTTGGCCCGTATGTTCAAGGGCAAGAAGCTCGAAGGCCTGCAAGATGGTCTCGATCAAGGAGTGTCCGAGGGCTGGATCTTCAAAGCCGACAGCATTGAGGAGCTCGCCGACGCCGCGGGCCTTGAGAACCTCGTCGACACGGTGCAGAAGTACAACTCTTATTGTGACGCAGGGCTCGACGAGCTTTACAACAACCCTGCGAACCTCATGCATCGCATGAGCACGCCGCCCTTCTATGCGGTCCAAGCGCACCCTAACGCCTACTGCACTCTGGGCGGTATCATGACTGACGCGGACTGCCACGTGCTCGATTCCGACAACAACCCCCTGGAGAACCTGTTCATGGGGGGCGTCGATGCCGATATCATGTCTATTCCCTACGTCGCCGGCGGATCGGCGAACGGGTTCTCGCAAGCATCCGGCCTCATCGCAGGCGAGACAGCGGGCGAGTACGCCACCAGCAAGTAAGCACTAAGTAAACATAAAACCCATCGCGTAGTCGGAAAGCTCCAAGAGGATTTCAAGTGCACTCGCGGAGCTTTCCGAGTTGTTGTTGGAACATCCTATGCATATAGATGTGCAATATAAAACAACATGAGCGAGCGAGATGGGAGTGGGTCAGTGGGTTGAATTCTCCTACCAACCGGCGACGATAAGGCCGCGCTCGGCGGCAAGACGATTCACGGTATCGATCTGGCGTGTGGTTTGCCGCTGCACCGCTGCGATGAAGCGTTCGTTCAGTTCCGGGTTCTCGCTTAACACCTCGTCGATATCGTCCATGAAGCCATCAAGGGCACTCGGGTCATACCAGCTCAAATCCTCCACAAGCGACAGTTGTTGGGAAGGGTACTCGCGGAAAGGATGGCCTTCCCACGCATACGGTCGGTTTTCCAGCTCTTCCGTCGTCGCGCGGCAATAAAACCCACATCCGTTGTCGAACAGTGGCGCGATGCGATATTCGTCAAGTGCTTCAGGGTTTCGAATGAGCCCAAAATTATGCGTATGGCGATCGAAATTCGCCATGAGGTAATCAGCGACTATCATTTTGTCGATAAGGTGCTGCCTTTGAGGAACGTCCAGCTCGGCAAGGGCATTCAGGTAACCACGATGAAGGTCACGGCCCTCGGTCACGGCAAAGGCCGTCAAAACGTCCTGAGCGGGAATCAGCTCGGCATCATCGCTCACAAAAGAGGCGCACGAAGAATAAGCACGCCCTTGGTAGTGGATAACCTCGTATTTGACAAATTCACCATCTTCGAGAAGACGACGTAAAAGATGGGTAGCGAGCTTTTCGTTGTAGGGCTCGCGGTTTTCATTACCCGTTCCGCCTTTGATAAGGTAATCGACGCCATCCCGATGAACCCAAGCTTTTGCCAACATGCCGTTGGTGGATACATCGGGAGAACGTGAAACGACATTGGAAGAAAGCGCCGTATCACTCTCCCCAAGCATGAATTCGCCGAATGTCTCATCGTATCGATGATTGTGGTAATTGATCTCGCTCCAAGACACCTCTGCACCTTCCGGCTTAAACCAATAGGGGTCTGTGAGGCTCAAGCCCCAAGATCCCAGCATGAGGGCAGTCGGGGTAGGCGAGGTAAGCTCTCGCAGCACTGCGGAAAGATGAGGACGGACCGCGGGAATGGCGCGGTTGCGCAGCCACTCAGAAAGGTCGTAGCGATTTGGCAATTTATCGCGTCGCCCGATCCCGAGAGGCTTCCAATCGATGCCATCATGCGGCTTCAGGTCGGTCGTTTCTCCTGTGCGGAAGTTATAAGTGAAAGAAAGCACTTCATGGTTTCGGCTCATGAGAATGTAACGACGATAATTTGATGGATCTATCCGCGAAGCAGCCGGTCTTCCGCGGAGGCGCTCTTCAGAAGCGCGGCTTTTTACCGAGGAATCATCTACTGCCCAAGAACGTCCAAGCCGCTCAGCCTTGAGCAATCCAGCAGAAATCAATGCGGTAACTCGCCGAGGGCTGACGCCCAGAATGTCGGCTGCTTCCTTTGTGGAAAGCATGAGTGCACCTTCTCTCGGAACTTTGCAGAGCGTATACATGCAACGCAATCAGCATAAAAAGTATACCGCATGAAGAATGGTTAAATCACAACCGAACTCAAATAAAAGTATTCCGAAGTAATGAGAAATGTGCACACTTCAAGGAGTTTTCCGAATGAGAG
>CANQTB010000196.1 GCA_947626665.1 uncultured Eggerthellaceae bacterium | reverse complement strand
GAAGAGACGCCAAAGAACGGCGGCGTATCAAGCGGATTCATCAAGTCGGCGTCGCGACCCCAATCGGTGTCCTTGCCAGCTGCGCACATCTCGTTGTAATGCGCGATTTCATCAAGAAGACCTTGCTTGGCTTCACCCTCATAGCCGAGGATGTCGGCCAACTCGTCGAGCGTTTCAGCAGCATACATCTTCGATTTATTCATTCCGTATCCAGTGAATCCATAGACTTCAAATCCATCGGGCCCGGTGGTGTAATTCGCCAAATCCTGCTTCACCAGATCCCACTCACGCGCGCATGTCGTCGATGACATGTTGTGCTCATAGCCTTGGTTCATGATGTTTTGCTCCCACTTGCCGTCAGCGATGGTGCACATCATTTCACCACGCGCACGGCGAGCAAAGAAACCCTGACCACCAAATTGCAGTTGTGCATCATTGTAAAAGCGCTTTCCGTCAGGACCAAACACCGGATAGTTGCCAATGGCCGTAAGTCCTGGCGCACCCATGCCGTTTCCAAAGTTCATGGCAGCGCGCGGGCCCGGTTCCATAACACCACCTGCCCAGCAAGAAAGCTTCTGACCCTTACCGTCCTGTCCCATGCCCATGAATCCGGAGGGATCAGATGTATCGATGTCCGACGTCTCTGCCATCTGACGGACTTCGTCATTCAGAGCCAGAACCATTTCGCCGTTGCCCGAGAAGTCACCGCATGCCAATAGCACTGCTTTGGCATTCACCTGCACAATGCCATCGGGTCCGTCGCCATAAGCACCGGTAACGTTTCCATCCTCATCTTGAATAAGAACGATGGCCGTTGTACCCCAGAGCCATTCGGCACCGAGGTCGATAGATTTGTCGATGCTGTAACGCAGGATGGGACCCCAAGCTGGTTGGTTTTCCCCGTTGCCCAGTTTATTGTTGAAGTCACGATGCGAAACAGTTCCCGGGAATGAGGTGTAGCCGCTGTGGTTCACTGCGATCTTGTTTCGTCCATTAGGGAAGCTGTAATACACTTGGTATTCTTCGAGTTCATCGGCAGGAGCAAGCGAGCATACCCAATCATAGGCCTCGCCGGAACGAGTGGCATACATCTTTGCGACCGATGGCATGGAGCGGCAGTATGTGCGCAGTTGCCATTCATTGAGCACCTGCATCTCATCTACCGGCTCCGCGCCGGTTCCGAGATAGAAGCTCGAGTTGACGGTTCCCACGTCGCATCCGATGGGAGCCCAGGTCTCGTCGGCCTGCTTCTCCATCACGACCACCTTCATGCCCAATTCTGCTGCACGACGTGCTGCGCAAACGCCGCTTTCGCCACCACCGATAACCAGAAGCTCAGTGTCAACAGTATTGACCACCTCACTCTCTTCGACAGTCGGTCGCTCACCCAGCCACGACGGATTGGCCGAGCCATCGGCTGACGCGCCGCTACCGGCTGCTTCGCCGCCTGCATTGGTTTCCGTAGCTGCACTACTGCTTTGTTGGGGAGCGCATCCAGCAATCATACTTGCTGCCGCAGCGCCCAAACTGGTAAGTACTGCGCCTTTGAGGAAAGAGCGGCGTGACACACCTTGCGGCATCTCTTGTTTGATTTCCTCCATGAGAAATCCCTCCTTTGCTTTTTGATGACACGATTTCTCTTCTTCCTGAAACCGTTTGAAGAGGATTCTTGCAACTTCAGACGGTTCCAACGGTGCTCACCCTATCAGTGATCGCATAACCACAAACGGGTGATTTTGCCTTATACTGCGTACAGGAAGGAGATTTATGCGTTCCGCTCCAGCGAAAACCACCCTCCCCGCGTCTTCGAGTACCGCAATAGGAACCTTTAAGGACTGTCTGAACCTGAGGACGCTTGGTTTTGCATTCTTTTCGGTGTGGCGAAACGCCGCTTTTGCCTTCTTATTCCCAAGCTCCTCCGGACAGATTGTGTCGCCGGTTTTTATTGGGCATCTCGGCGCTGCGTTCTTACTGGCGTTCTGTTGGCTCAGCTACACACGCGACCGCGCAACATTTTCTCCGGCATGGTGTATTGGGCTTTCATTCATAGCCACCATCGCCGCCGTCATAGCCGATGTTCTCGTAGCGCAATCATTGCTTCCTCTATGGGGCATCTATCTTGCATCGGGAGTTATGGGATTCTCCACCGCAACGGTGCTTTATGTGTGGGCGACAGCGTTTCAAGGCCTTTCAGCGCAAACCACGCTTATGTCGGTGGGTTTGGCCTTTTTCGTCGCCAGCGTTCTTGATCTTGCCGCCATGAATTCGGGATATTTTACCATCCCTGTACTCATTAGCATCTATGGAACCGGGTCATGGTTGTGCTATCTTCTATCAATGCGCTCAGCCAATCTCGATTCGAAGCCTATTTTGGTGCGCCCTCAGCACACACGTGAATTCATCAAGATGGGCATCGGTGTAGTGCTCTCCGCTTTCGCATTAGGCATTGTAGCCGGCACGACGGCTGACGTTTGCACCGAAGAATCGATGCGCGTACTCAACCAGAATATTGGCATAGCATCGATTTCGGTATCTTTCATATTGTTAGTTTCGCTTTACTTGGGCAACACTTTTAGTAGGAGGCACATTGAAGCACTCACTCTTTTGCGAGTATTTGCACCGTGCTTGGTAGTTGTCATTTTGCTGAACATCGTATTTCTCAACCTCGCTGATCTTTGGCTTTGTCTCACCATCTTTTCATGGTCGCTTTTAAGGCTTTGTATCTTTCTGATTCTTTTGGAAATAGACCGCCATCACATAGTCTCACTGCCGCTTGCATTTCCTTCAGCATGGGCAATCTTGTCATGCGGCTATGCAGCAGGGATTTTTACCGGTCAGAACATTGTTCCTTTAGCAGGAGACGGCTCACAACAGCTAATGAACACAATTGTTCTCGTGGCGGTTTTGGTGGTCGTGGGTGCCATGCTCTTGCTGAGCAATCGGGTTGTGCTAAGCCTCGAAGATAGCGGCGATCCGGTTGATGTCGACAGCAATAATACCGATGCGAATGTTGCCGGTAAAGAAAACCAAGTCGTTGATCAGTTCAAGAAGAATGCGTCATCAGCTGAGCCAGTGCGAACGCTTGAAGAGCGTTGCCAGCAAATAGCAACGCGCAACAAACTTTCAGCACGCGAGTCGGAAGTGTTTTTCTATCTCGCACAAGGCCATACGCGAGCAAGTATTGCCAAGCGGCTTTTTGTTTCTGAAAACACCGT
>CANQTB010000195.1 GCA_947626665.1 uncultured Eggerthellaceae bacterium | reverse complement strand
ATTGCCGGTGAATTTGAAACCTTCCTCCATGGGCTGACCGCATTGTGGACATTTGTGTGCCATGACGCTCCTTCCGTCGCTTTCTTGCCAACGGCAATAATACGCTCTTTCAGCCAGAGTTCCGTGTTCTCAAGAGATAAACTCGAACGTAAAAGTGTGAAACTTAGCAAAAACAAGGACGTAAAAATGAAAAAACTCACACTTTTAAGGACGTAAAAATGCGAAAACGCCATCATCACGGCTGCTTCAAAGAAATGCTTATGTGAATGATGTTTAAAGACGTGCTTCAATAAAATCAATGAGTTCTTGGCGAGTATGTACCTCAAGCTTGCGATAGAGATTCTTCCAGTGGCTCTCTTCGGTATTGAGGGAAATCACATCAAGTTCGGCTATTCGTTGAAGAGAATACCCTCGAAAAGCATATACAAGAATCTGTGTTTCCCTTGCTGTCAATCCACGTTCCCGCGAAATCTGGCCGAGCGTTTCGTCGGAAATAGACGCCAATCCAGTGATTGATGCATGAGTTGCTGCATCCTCAGATATTAATCTTCTCTCGAAGGTGGACAAAGTCGAGTTGTTTAGTTCCTGATATTCAGTCGCTAAATCATCTTCTTCATTCCAATCGGGAACAGGCTCAAGATCAAAGCTTCTTATAACAAGGATGCCTAAAACAATCACAAGAGCTATGACTGAAATTGCGCTGAGGGCAATGGCAAGCATGGCTGTTCCCGAGGTTGCCATCACGCCAATCAGCGAAAAGAAGAATGGGACAATCCAGCCTCCGAGCACGCAGGAAACAACTACCGGCCCTATATAGAGGATGCTGAAATTCCAATAAGCGACACGGCAATCGAAAGAATCGCGTACAAGCAAAAAGACCACGAGCACCTCGACGCATGTTCGACAACTGGTCACCACCGCGACGCCCACGGCTTTAATTGCTCCAATTTGCAATCCCAAAAGAACCATGCCGCTCACAAGCGCCACTGCCAACGTAAGTCCGATTGCAAAAGCCGTCTTACGTTCATTGCGTGAACGGTAGAGAGCGATAAAAGCTGCCGCAACCACAACGATGCTCAATAAGTATTTTAACCAGAGCGTAAATTCAGGCAAATCATCTTGAGGCGTGCAAACGAGAATCGTATCGCCCAATAGACCTATTAAAACGAGAAGTATAAGCAGCGTGCCCGATGGAGGTACGCCAAAATAGGAGAGCGGTGCGAGAGTGCCGACGGGAACAGAAGGGCGTGAATGGGGTTCAAGTGGGAAAGAAGCTGAAGAACCTGCGCTGTTATCTCCGAGCTTGTAGCACAGACCCGCAAGTATTGGCACGAGTATGGTAAAAGCCTCGGGGAAAGGGGAAAGCGAGAACATAACCAGACCCAGGAAAAAGCTGAGCACCATTGACCCAAAGAGCTGAGCCATAAGTATCCAGTCGTCAGAAACACCCGTCAGGGCAAGTCGTGTGTACCAAGCCAGCATTATTACGGCATTCCCCATACCTGCTCCGAAAGCTATAAGGCAAGCCGTAGGGGAATCAACGTCCCACCAACTGGCATAAAGGGCAAGGCACTGAAGGGCAATAAGGGCTGAAGTGGCTATAGCGCAAGCAATGATGATACATCCTGATGGGTTCCTCAAGAGAAACTGTTCCATGGATTGTGGCTTTAGCACCGTAGCTGCTGCGACAGTGGCCAACGCGATCACAAAAAAGAACAACGAAACGCTTCCCGTAGGGAATAGGGTTGTCACGTTGGAAAAACGAAGCACTTGCCAAAAGAGGGCCATGCCTATGACAGTGGTCACGATATGCTCAAGTGAAATTTGATTATCGTCCCTCTTCGTAGTGCCCCCCTTATGATGAGGTGATCCCCATATTCATATTATCATGAGCGACCTTCAGTGATGACGGTGACAGTGCTTAAGAGATGTTTTGAGATGAAAACCACCCCACAGGGGTGACGTAAAACGATTTCCCCACAGAGGGGTGTTTGCCGATTTTCCTCCTTGCTTAGACTTCAAGGAGCAAGCCGAAAGTCAGCAGGTCTCTATCGTTTATCTGATCAACGGCATTGCAAGAGAGCCATATATCGCTTAAGCAAGGAGGAAAACACATGCGTTCATTGAACAAGGACGATCGCAAAAGCGCAGGCAACGAATCGCCCAAAGGGATTAATCGCTTTACACCTACACGACGTGGATTTATTCAAGGCACCATCGCCCTGGCCGGCGTTGCGGGCATCGCTGGCTTGTCTGCAGGGGCCCTTACTGGCTGCTCCCAAAATGGCACTCAGAAGGAAGGTTCCGAAGGCGGGGGAGCCAAGGGAAGCGTTTCTTTCGAGCCGGGCACATATGAGGGAAGAGGAGAGGGCAAGCACGGCACTATCGTAGCTGAGGTAACATTTTCAAATGATGCCATCGAATCGATCGAAGTGAAAAGCCATGCCGAAACCGCAGATATAAGCGATATTCCGCTCAGTGTCATTCCTCAAGCAGTTGTTGCCACTCAATCGCTTGGCGTCGATACAGTTTCGGGCGCAACGTTGTCTTCCCTCGGCGTCATCGCCGCTATCGCTGATGCGGCAACTCAAGCTGGAGCCAGCGAGCAATCGTTGCGCAATGTTCCCGCCGATTATGAGACGACGCAAACCATGACTCCCGGCACCTATCGGGGAAGCGCATATGGCAAGTGGAAGAAGAACTCCATCGAAGGTGAACGGCATGGTTGCCCTGCGGTAATCGAGCCAACAGAGGTTGAGGTAACAGTGAGCGCTGATAAGATCGAATCGATTGAAGTGCTCAGTTGCTCGGATACGCCTGGCTTTAAAGATCCCGCTATCGATCTTATGCCGCAGCGTATCGTGGAGGCCCAGTCGCTCTATGTCGATACGGTTTCCGGAGCCACATTCACGGCGGCGGCCATCGCCTCTGCTACATGCAAATGCCTTCAAGAAGCCGGAGCTGATCTTGTTGGATTCGCGAAAAGCACGCCGAGATCGGAGGCTACCGAGGAGCTTTCCTGTGACCTCGTTATCGTCGGAGCCGGTCTCACCGGAACCTCAGCTGCCTTAAGGGCCTCTGATGCTGGGATCGACACCATTATTATCGAACGTACCCATCGCGTTTCAGGGACAGGCGCTTGTTCATCGGGGCCTTTCGCGGTAGAGGCAGCAATGGATGCACCGGCCGGTATGACTATGACAGCTGATGAGGCATTTGCTAT
>CANQTB010000194.1 GCA_947626665.1 uncultured Eggerthellaceae bacterium | reverse complement strand
TCCTTCGGCCAGCTCGGACATCCCTCCGCGGAATGAAATAGCTGCCAAAAACGGCAACCCGTAGTATAGCGTAGCGATCGTGCTTTGCGCTAACTATCGAGGCAGTTCTTGCGATTTTCCACTACACTATGGGGCGACAGATTGCGAGAGAGGAGCAAGTGTGCCTGATCGGAGACTTGAAAAAACATATGACGAAGTACCGCAAATTCCCGAAATTTTGGAAAAGGTACTTGTTTATGTTTTGGAGGAAGCGCGTGAGAAGATGGAGCAGGGAGAGGTTGTCGTTCCCACAAGTGCTCTCGTCGTCAAAGACAATCTTTTTCTCGAGACCCATCCGGGCGATACGGTTGATGCTTGTTTTGAGGATGCGCGTCATACCGTTGCGCGGGCGCGCGGTGCGAATGCCTATGCGTTTTGCTATGACGGCTACATTGATACCGACGATGGCATGAAAGATGCGCTCATCGCTGAGGGCGGCGTGCCGGGAGAGCCGGTTGGCTATGCGGTCTGCTATCTCTATGAGCTCGACAAAGCGAACTGCCCGCTCTTTGAGGAGGAAATCGCCTTTATCGGTGATGCGCCGAATTTCATGGAGGGCTTAAAAGCTGCCGAGGAGTATGCCGACGAGGAGATCGAGAGCCGCTATCTTGAAGGAGCCGAAGTAGACGCGGAAGACGACAACGGCGAGGAAAATCTCTGACAAAATAACGACAGTTACCCCGACAGATTTACGTCAACGCACGGGATTTTTGCTGCCAATAATTCGACAAGTCTACGACATAAACCTGCCATGTGTTATTCACTCTAACTATTGACCGCTCTTAAGCGATTGGAGGGCGGTGGCGCAAATAGGGATCGGCAGGAAAAAGAAGCTTTGACTCGTCGCGAGATTTTCAGTAAGATAGGCAGGTTCGATTCCTGCTTCGGTGGCATATTCACCCTGCTGAAGCCGTTTAGTCCAGAGGAGGTGAGCTGATGAAAGCTTATGAACTGTTGTTCTTTGTCGCCCCAACCATTGACGACGAATCCCGTTTAGCTGTGATGAAACGTATTGATACGACTATCACGTCGAGCAACGGTGTAGTTGACAACGTCGAAGAATGGGGAAAGCGCAAACTTGCTTACGAAATCAACGGTTTGACCGACGGCGATTATACGCTGATTGATTTCCATGCCGATCCCGAAAACATTGCTGAGCTCGATCGTATTCTGCGCATTACCGATGCGGTGGAGCGCCATATGATCGTGCGCCGAGACGATCGCGATTAGTTCACGTATGTGCGTTCGATCGGGCACAGAGAGTCTCAGGTGGTGCGCAGATCGCACCGCGAAGCATGAGAAGAGGAAAATTATGAGTATCAATCGGGTTATCATCAGTGGAAATCTAACGCGCGATCCAGAGTTGCGCTCGACGGCATCGGGGCTTCCCGTTTTAGGGTTTGGCGTCGCGGTCAATGATCGCAGACGCAACCAGCAAACAGGCGAATGGGAGGATTACCCGAATTTCATCGATTGCACGATGTTCGGTGCAAGAGGTGAGAGCCTTTCAAAGTTTTTGACGAAAGGCGCAAAGGTGGCGATTGAGGGAAAGCTTCGTTGGAGCCAGTGGGAACGCGATGGTCAAAAACGATCGAAGATCGAGGTAATCGTCGACGAGCTGGAGCTCATGTCGAATCGCGGCGACAGCCAAGGTTCGCAGGGCGGTAATTATGGTGGCAATTACGGCGGTAGCTATGGTCAGAGCGCCTATTCGGCTCCTGCGGCTCCGACGGTAGACACCGATGCAACCGTCTACGACGACGATATCCCGTTTTAAGTGACGAAAAAACGCTCGGGTTTTCGAAAAAGCGAAGCGGTGCTTTTCATGCGAAGACATCAAGGGCGTTGATGAAGGAAAGAGAGTAAAGCATGGCTGAATACGCCAAGCAGCCGCGTCGCAAATACTGCCAGTTTTGCAAGGACGGCACGGAATACATTGACTATAAGGACACGCAGATGCTGCGCAAGTTTGTCACCGACCGCGGTAAGATCAAGCCTCGTCGTGTGACGGGCGCCTGCACCCAGCATCAGCGCGACATCGCCAACGCGGTAAAGCGCGCACGCATTATGGCGCTCATGCCCTACACGGTTCCCGCGGTGAGCGGCCGTGGCGATCGCCGTAACCGCAGCTAAGGGAGGCGACATGAAAGTAATCTTACTGAAGGAGTTGAGAGGCAAGGGCGGCGAAGGCGACGTCATCGAGGTCGCGCCGGGTTTTGCCAACAACTATCTGTTTACCCAAGGCTATGCCATCAAAGCGACGAAGGGCAACCTGCGTCAACTTGAAGAGCGTCGCAACAACATCGCAAAGCGCGAAGAAGTGCGTGTTGCCGACGCGAATAAGCTCGCGGAAAGCCTCAACGATAAGACGGTGAAGGTTATCGCGCAGGTTGGAGAAGAAGGCCAACTGTTCGGTTCGGTCACCGCTCCAAACGTTGCGGATGCGATCATGAACGATCTTGGGATCGAAGTTGATCGTCGTCGCGTTGAGCTCGGCAAACCGATCAAGACCGCGGGACTGCATACGGTCGACATCTCGATCTATCGCGACATCAAAGCGAAGGTAAATGTGCTTGTTGGAAGCGAAGCCGACTTCAACCAGCCTGCAGCCGAAGAGGCGGTTGCGCAAGAGGCCGCCGAGGAAGCTGCTGAGACGATTGCTGAAGCTGCCGAGCTGATCGAGGAAGTTGATCCGGAGGATTCCGTCGTCGTTGTCGTGGAAGAAGACGCCGAATAAACGACGGTTTTCAACGTGGGTAATTTTACGGGCGGACGGATGTGATAACGCATCCTCCGCTCGATAGATTTGTGGTTTCATGGCGGATTCAGTTTAGAGGAGGCAGGAAAGCATGGCGGCTCAGATGGCGGAAACGTCGACCAAGCATGCTTCGCTTCCAAATAATATCGAGGCGGAGCAATCGGTGCTTGCCGCCTGTTTGCTCAGCTCTGAGGTGGCTGAGGAGATCGTCCTGCGCCTGAAGCCAGAGAATTTCTTCCGTCCCGCTCACAAAATAATTTTCGAGTCGATCGCCGACCTTACGGTGCGCAACATCACGCCGGATCCGATTGCGCTTGCCGACACCCTTGAGTCGAAGGGCTCACTCGAATCGGCAGGTGGTCGCAACTATCTCATGGAGCTTTCAGACAACACGTTCGCTCTCACCGCGTGGCAAAGGCATACCGA
>CANQTB010000193.1 GCA_947626665.1 uncultured Eggerthellaceae bacterium | reverse complement strand
GCACCTGCGCTTGAATATGTGCCGAACAGCTTCCAAGAAAGTTTGACTGATGGCGGCACTGGAAGCGTGGGCAACTCGGGTGGCGGCATATGCGTCGTGCGTGGCGGCGAAGTGGTGTTGCACCCCGAAGGTGGCGAGATCAAGAGCGGCGCCATTGAGGGTTACGCTGCCGGCACCGTGACGGCGTTGCCCACCAACGTCGTGAAGACCGGCTCATCGTTCGTCGGATGGTATGCCTCATCTGATTTCACGGGCACATCGGTGCGCTCGATAGCCGCCACCCAAACGGGCAAAGTGGAATACTGGGCGAGATGGGCCGACGGGAAGTATTGGATCAATTATCAAGCGGGTGCAGGGTCGCTTCCCGCCGATACGAAGATCTATCGCAGCTTTGATGAACAGGTGGTGCTCGCGCAGCCAACGCGTGAGGGCTTCACCTTCCTCGGCTGGTATGAAAACAAGGAATATAAGAGCAAGCCGATCGCCATCATCGATGCGGCAAGCCGTGAAGGCGACATCACGCTCTATGCGCGCTGGACGCATGGCAAAGACAAGGGAACGGTGATCGAGGAGACTCCCGCCACCTGCACGCACGATGGCAAGCGTGTGATCGTGTATGCGTGTGTCGACTGCAAGCAAGAGATGGAAGTAAAGGTGGAAACCATTCCCGCGAAAGGCCATACGTGGGGTGATTGGACTGCAGCGGGCGACGCTTGCGGAAATAGATTCTCCATGCGTGTTTGTCAGACCTGCGGAGCGATGGAGACGGATGGTCTCGATGCTTCGATGCATAACTTTGGCCAATGGTTGGATGTAAACGAGGCGACCTGTACGGAAGACGGTCTGACGATGCGCACCTGTCTGGATTGTGGTGCGACGGAAAAGCACGTGATTCCTGCTTTAGGGCATGCATTCGGCGAGGCCTTCATCGATGAGGAAAGCATCGTTGAGGCCACCTGCGAATTGCCCGGTCACTTCGACAAGAAAGCGACGTGCACGCGCTGCGGCGAAACGCACATCATTGAGCATGGGGAAGAGGCGGCGCTCGGACACACGTGGGGCGACTGGACGGTTACCCGTGCGAACGATTGCACGCAGGGCGTCGGTGAAGTAAGCGAGCGCCAGTGTGAGACTTGCAAGCAATATGAACGTATCGAGAAAGCGTGCGAGCACGTTTGGGCTTCGGCTCCTCATACGGACGTGACGCCCACCTGCGCGTTAGCGGGTGAGGAGTCGCTGCACTGCACGATTTGCGGCGCTCGAAGCGACGTGCGTGAAATTCCCGCACGTGGTCACGATTTCGGCGACAATCTAGCCGCATGCGCCGTTTGCGGTGAGCCGAACCCCGCATATCGCGAGGGCGAGCAGGCCGGTGGTGACGAAAACGGCGGCAACGCTTCCGGCAACGGAGGTGAAAACGGCGATCCTGCTGGGGAAAACAGTAGATCGGGAGCGCAGTCTAACGAAAATGACAATGAATCCTCGTCGGGTGGCTCGTCTGGAAGCTTGTCGGGCGACGGTCAATCGGGTGGCGCTGCTGACGGTCACCTGACTGGTAGCACGGCGCCGACGGCAGGGCTCTCGAATACGGGAAACGCAGACACATCCACGATAAATTCCTCTATTTCTCACAGCGCGCCTCAGGCAAACGTCACGTCGAGCCATGCAAGCCCTGAGCTTTCGAAGGTGGCCGACATCGCGGGATGCAATCCCGAGGAATACAACAGCACGCGCTCGGTGGCTCTCGACGATCCCGCTCAAAGCGCTCTCGAAGCGAACCCAGCTGCGAACGCATCGAAAGGAGGCGGCGCGATCGCCATTCTTCTCGGCGTTTCCACGGCGGCATCTGCTATTGTGCTTCTTATACGAAGAAAGCCGGGAAGGAGATGGCGTGGCTGAGAAAGAACCGCTTGTCGGTATCATCATGGGTTCGACGTCCGACATGGATGCGATGAAACCTTGCGCCGAACAGCTTGAGGCGTTTGGCATTCCCTACGAGGTGAAAGTTGCAAGCGCCCACCGTAAACCGAATGAGGTGCACGCGTGGGCGGAAAGCGCGGCATCGCGCGGCATGAGAGTCATCATTGCCGCCGCCGGCAAGGCCGCTCACCTTGGTGGCGTGGTCGCCGCCTACACGCCTCTTCCCGTGATCGCTGTTCCGATGAAGACGAGCGATCTCGGCGGGTTAGATTCGCTGCTATCTATGGTGCAAATGCCCTCGGGTGTTCCCGTTGCCTGCGTGGCGATCAATGGTGCGAAAAACGCCGCCATTCTTGCGGCGCAGATCATCGGCACTGGCGATGAGGCCATGCGGGAAAAGATCGTCGCCTTCAAGGCGGAGATGGCAAACGCCTAGCACAGCGGATCGTATGATGTTAAGCGGTGTTGAAAAAGGCGGCTCAGGCGCCTTGTCTCCTAAGCGCGAAATGAACTCTTCAACGAATAATTCAGGCGTTTCTTACGGTGAGCGAGAAACGCGCCTGCTCATGGGAAATGAAATTTTCGCCCACGCCGCTCTTGAGGCGGGCGTCAACGTGGTGGCAGGTTATCCCGGCACGCCGTCCTCCGAGCTCATAGAGACCGTTGCCCGCCTGCGTGCGAAAGGGTGCGCGGAAGGTGTGCACGTGGAATGGTCAACGAACGAGAAAGCGGCGCTTGAGCTGCTTTCCGGGGCAGCCTATTGCGGCGCGCGAGTGCTATTCACCTGCAAGCAAATGGGCCTCAACGTGGCAGCTGATGCTCTTCTCAGTCTGAACTATGTGGGCGTGAAGGGCGGCACGGTGCTTTTCGTGGCAGACGATCCCGGCCCTATTTCCTCACAAACCGAGCAGGATACAAGGCGCTTCGCCGCCTTCGCGAAGGTGCCCGTGTTCGATCCGACGACCCCCGATGAGGGTTTTGCGATGATGAAGGCGGCCTTCGAGCTTTCGGAGCGTTATGGCATGCCGGTGATCGTGCGTCCCACCACGCGAATCTGCCACGCATCTACCGCGATAAGCGTGGCGAAGCACACGGTCGCGCGCCCGCTACCGCCTGAAGGGTTTGAGCGGAGTTCACGGTGGATTATCTTCCCGAAGCGCTCCTTTGAAGCTCACGGCGAGGTAAATGCGCGCTTATCTGAGATGGCGGAGGTGTTTTCGAAAGAGCCCGCCTATGCGCGCTTCAACGAGGTCAGCGAACAGAGCTTCAGCGTGCGTGACGGCGGGGCGGAAAAAGCCGGCGAAAACGGCGCAAGAGGCGCAAAAGAAACCGTCGCGTGTGGAGAGGA
>CANQTB010000192.1 GCA_947626665.1 uncultured Eggerthellaceae bacterium | reverse complement strand
TAAAAAGACACAAACGAATAGAATATTTGTGGTTGATAGCGAAGTCAAGAAAAAGTTTTACGAAGTTCGGATTTTTTATGTTGATTGCGATGAAGAGGTCTATCGTTTAGCAGCTAAGCGCATTCATAATTCTTAAAGTAAATCCCCTTCAGCTTAAACTTATATGGTAGGTTTGTTAGTTTTCGGCGTTCGCTGACGAGGAGATCTCTTGGTGGGTCTCCGGTTCGGATGTCGGAACATTTGCGACAATGCTCCCAATCGGCTCAGGCAGGTTCTTGAGTCTCGTCAGAAGCGGATCGCGGATCACGCACAGCTTGTCGCTGCAATTCGCACACTGAAGCGATGCGTTCGTCCGTTCGTCGAAGCGCTCGGGATGGCGAACGAATGCGAGTTCCCAGTGCACCGCGATGACGATCGCCATAGCCAAAAGCGGCCATGCAAACCATGCGGTGGAAAGATCGAAAATGAAAAACAGCAGCGGCGTGACCGTCATGAGCGCATCCCAATTGAAGATCTGGCACGTTGTGCAGCAGCGATTCTTCATGAACACGAGCTGCAAGGGGCACCAGAGCACCACGCAGATCATATCGAAGAGAAAATAGAATAACACCCACACAAGCGCCAGCTGCTGCGTGAAAACGCCGAGCACGCTGAAGAGAACGAAGAGCGCGACATTGAAAACAACCCAGAAGATGAGAACCGGGATGATCTCACGATAGCGATCGTGCCGTATCTGCTCCCTTAAAGGAAGCGGCGCCTCCAGTTGGCTGTCCTTAAAGGGAAGCAGCCTGAAAATAGCGAAATTGCCGAGAAGCTTGGTGAATGAATCCTTCGTGCCCTCAAGGCCCTGAAGGGTTTCCTCTGCGGTTGAGCGGAGCCTTTGGGGGATGTTTTCCAGAATGAGCTTTCCTTGATCGATCATCTCGCGCCCATACGCAACAAGTCCCTCGCGACCGTTTTTGAACAGTGCCGCCGTTGGGACGTGGAAGCGGCGGTATTGCTTGAGCGAGCCCACCGAGAGCTTCGCGTTCGGAATGAACTTCGTGATCATGTCTGCCACAAGCACAATGAAAATGAAGTCGATAAGGGTGAATCCGTAAGCGAACCCGAAGCCCTCGCTCATCGAGAGCTGCAGAGGCGCGCCAATGAATGCCCATATAGCCACCCCAAAAAGCACGGAGCGGAACACGAGCTGCAACGCATAGCTCTTAAAGAGCGCCGTGAATTTTCGTTCTCTTGTCTTTGCCTCGCGCGCCATTCGCCTGTTCCCCACATAGCCGATTCTCCTGTTTTTCAACGTGCTACCCTAACACGCTCAGTCGCAATATTCAAAGGGTGCACGGGCATTTGCAAGAACCATCCATCCGAACTATCTATCCAGCACTCTTCCAACTTCAATATTTCGGTTAATACCGTAAAATGTCACATGCAGCAGATCTACCAGAGAGGAGTGCCATGGGCAGAAAAGCGCTCTATGCGTTGTTCACCATAGTTTTCGGCGCATTCGCCGGAGCCTTTGCCTGGGCATTTTTCTTTCTGATGAACACGGGCATAAACGTGCTGTGGAACGTGCTGCCCGCTCAGTTGGAAGCTGCGGGTATGCCGGCGGTATTCTATCCCATTGCCTTCTGCACCATAGGGGGCGTATGCATCGGGCTTTTCGCAAAGCGCTTCGGCGCGTACCCTGAGGACATGAACACCGTTATGGCGAAGGTGAAGGCGACGGGCCGCTACGAGTACGATCATCTGGGTTCGTCGTTTTTCGGCGCGCTGCTGCCACTGCTTTTCGGCGGATCCATCGGCCCCGAGGCCGGTCTGACCGGCGTTATCGCCGGGCTATGCACTTGGGTGGGCGACCGCCTTCGCTTCGTTGGCGCCGAAATGCGCGAGCTGGCCGAGTCGGGCACCGCGGCCGTCATCTCGGCCATCTTTTCCACGCCGCTGTTCGGCATGGTCGTGCCCATACTGGGCGCGGCAGACGAATCCGACGGCCCGCGCATGGCAAGCGAGATTCGCCTTCAGGTGCCGAAGCCCCTCAAAGCCGCTGTGTATGTGCTGGCGGTAGCGGGAGCCTTGGGCATGATGGCGCTTCTGGGGTCTGTCTTCGGCGGCGGTGGAGGTCTCCCGCATTTTTCCGGCATTGCCGTAGGTCAGCTGGAGCTTTTGTGGCTGGTGCCTTTGGTGCTGGTGGGAGCCTTCGCCGGTTGGCTGTTCTTTCCCTTCGGTGCACTCGCACGGAAAATCTCCACCGCCATAGGCGAGCGCCCTGTGGCGAAGGCCGCTTTGGCAGGGTGCCTTTTGGGAATTGCCGGCGTTGCGCTTCCCTTCGCCCTATTTGCTGGCGAATCGCAAACCGAGGAACTGTCTCTCATCTGGACGACGCTTCCAGCCATTGTGCTGATAGCCACGGGATTTATGAAGGTGCTGGTTACCCAACTATGCCTGAATATGGGATGGCACGGCGGGCATTTCTTCCCCATCATCTTCGGTGGCATATCGCTGGGTTACGGCATGGCTGCGCTCACGGGCGTCGATCCCGTATTTGCCCTGTGTGCCGTTACGGCCGCGCTCATCGGCGCGGTTATGCGCCAGCCGCTTATGGCGGCCGCTCTTCTGTTCCTCGTGTTTCCTCTGGCAGCGGCCCCTGTTTTGTTTGTGGCCGCCGCCGTGGGCGCCCTTATTCCCGTACCGAAGTCTTGGCTGGGAAAATAGCGGCACAACTACAAGCAGATCCTCGATGAATCGCTTCACATGAAGAGCATCACGAACTATCGGGATCTGTACCGCGAGCTTTATAACCTTGGCACGACAAAACTCCATGCCATCTATGGCGCTTTCCGTTCAACGGGCGTCAATTCATTTGAGAACTTCATTTTCGAGTACTCGAGAGACACGGTGATCGAAATCACACAGCTCAACCGCGGAGGAGATGGGCTGACCCACGGAGAGATGATGCAGCTTGATGTGTTCTGCTTCGGAATCAGCTACATGTATCGGCTTTGGATAGAAGGCAACCACTATCACCTCTCCCCCGACGAGGCAGCGGATCACCTATACGCCATCATGCCCGAAACACTCAAGCATTACTGGTTTCCAAATGCCAGCAAATAAGGCGGAGCACTCGGCATGGTTCTTTTTGTCGTTCGGGTTCGCCAGTGAGAAAGCGAGGGCGTTTCCGGTGCTTCAGATTCCCCCGCCGCACGGCTGAGTGTGCTTCGCACACGAAGGAAAGTGCACAAGGGGGAAGATGAAGTGCCCGAAACGCCCGCAGCGTCAAATAGTTCCGCCGTTCGGAAGAACGGCGGAACGAAAAATTAGTTACCTGCTGCT
>CANQTB010000191.1 GCA_947626665.1 uncultured Eggerthellaceae bacterium | reverse complement strand
GCCTTTCGCAGATGCGCTCTCTAGTGTATTTTTATAACCCCATATATTCTACATTTGCACTCGCCTTGGCTCACAGAATACAGAATTGCGTAACCTACCTAGGTATTTTTCGCGCTATCTGGCACCAGCACAAAATCAACACCGCATGTCAAAGCCTTTTGACAAGCCACATCGACCTCAGTTGCCCGCTGTCAAAGCATTTCGGTGGTAGAGTTTTCCCGTCCATGGCACTGTTCGTTACAAGGAGGCTTCGCCGTTGCAGGTCTCCCTTGCCATACGCGCCCGACTCAACGCATCGATGCTTTCCCCTCTGTTCAAAGCGCTCGTGACAAAGGGACGCCCCTAATGTTACAGCGAAGCCGTGATATTTGGGGCGTCCCTTTGTCACAAAGACTATAGATGAGAATCGTTCTTAAGAGCTTCCATTCGTTACGAGGCGGAATCGAAACGACGTACGACACCGGCCGAATGACCTATGGCCACATGGTGATCGACTCGACGGATGTGCTGGGGTATCTCACCGCAGAACCGTAGTGCGGTTTATAAAAACAAGGCCGGTTTATCTATCGGCATCTGGGATGCGAGACTGGATGATCGTGGCGATCGTTTCGATCGACTCTTTACAACCACCAGCGAGCCATTCGTTCACGATGGCGATCAGGCCGTGAATGTAGAAAGCCATCAGGTATTGCTGCTCGCTCGCATCTATATGAAACCGTCTTATTCATTTATGTTTACAAAGCATTTAGCCCTACACGGCAATCGCCTCGACATGAGGCAGTCTGGACATGTCAATGGTCTTGAGATCATACATCGTTTGCAGGTTAAGCCAGAATTGGGCCGATGTATTCAGCGCCTTCCCAAGCAACCATGCCATCTCGGCTGTGATCGAACGGCGCCCGTGAACGATATCGGAAATCGCAGATTGGGGCTTCCCGATGGCTTTGGCAAGTTGATATTGAGTGATTCCCATCGGCTCGAGAAACTCCTCAAGCAGAATTTCCCCGGGAGTGGAAATAAAATCATCAATGGTAGTCACAAAACTCAACTCCTATCGCTTCATCATGTTCCCATCTGAAGCAAAGACGCCATTGGCCATTGACGCGAATACTATGTTGACCTGCCCGTTTCCCCTTGATAGCTTCGAGTTTGTTTCCTGGCGGGACGCGGAGATCGTTCAGCATTCGGGCCGCATCGAGCATTTGCAGTTTTCGATAAAGCGTTTTTCTCAAATGCGTCGGCACCCTACGCGCAGGATTTGACACGGGGTCTTCCCAGAAGCGCTCAATATCCCTGTCCGCAAAGCGCAAAGCACCTCCAATACTTCTGTTTTATAGAAGGAATAGTACTGTAATACAGAAGTATTGTCAATCGACGTGGATTTCTGTCAGTTTTATATTGACAATAAAATGACATCACGTCAGTATAAAGCCATTATCCATGATACGAAATAGCCAGCGATAGAGAAATGAGGTTGCGATGCCACGTACTGTTCTCATGCATACGGCTACAGGCAGACGAAGCGCGGCATCGACGGCTCGCTTGCGGCGCTCGGTCTCGATTATGTGGACTTGCTGCTCATCCATTGGCCTTCCGGCAACGTTGTCGAAACCTATCGCGCCCTTGAGGACGCTTTGGCTGAGGGAAAAGCCCGAGCGATCGGCCTATCCAATTTCTATGGCCAAGACCTTGAGGCGATTCTCTCCGGATGTTCGGTGAGGCCGGCGTTGAATCAAATCGAATGCCACGTCTTCTGGCAGCAGCGGCCTATGCGAGAAGTGCTTCGGAAGGCCGATATTCGGCTTATGGATTGGTCGCCGCTCGCCTGCGGGGGCTTGACGAAGGCCACGGGTTATTCGGCTGGCCCGCAGGCGCTCGCGTGGCGCAATACTGAACCTCATAGACATATTTAAAAGGCCATGAGCGCATCGCGCTTGCGCGCATTTGAAGAACTCGCCCATCGTTCTGCTGGATGAGGCGACCGCATCTCTCGATGTGGAGAACGAATCTCAGGTACAGAAAGCGCTTTCTCATTTGCTCGCAGGAACACGGCATTCAGAAAATATTCTGAACATGTGCTACAATCACGCTATGCGAGCTTTGCGAGAGGAGGTGCCATCGATGCCCATTACGCGAACCGTTTCTGACCTGCAGCGCAACATCAGCGAGGTGTACGAGCTGTGCGAGCGGAACGACCAGCCCGTCTACATCACGCGCAACGGCCATGCCGATCTCATCGTCATGAGCGCCCGTGCCTACGAGGAGCAGGCGCTTCTGCGCCAGCAGGTCTACGAGTACGAGATGGAGCTGAGGGAGCGCGCCGAGCGCGCCTATGCGGAGATCGAGGCGGGCGGCGGGATGCCGCTGGAGGAAGCTCTGGAGGAGTGGCGCTGACATGGCCGATCGCGAGAACCGCTCCGACGAGCTGCCGCCCTACGCCGTCGTGCTTGCGCCGACGGCAAGGGCCGCTCTTCCTCAAATAACGGCAAAGGCGGATCGCGCCAAGGTGCGGAAAATGCTGAGGTTGTTGGATACTGTGCCGGAAATCGGGCGCGTGTACGATCCGGATTATCCTGCAGCGCGGACGCCGTTCGAGATGAGGGTCGCGTTCGCCGGGCGCTACGGCATCTACTACACCATCCTCGAGGGCGAGCACGAGGTGCGCGTTCTGTTCGTCGAGGATCAGCGTCGCGATCCCCTCAGCCGCTTCTTCGGCATCTATGGCGGCGAGCAAGCGCAATAAACGGACAGAATTGTCTTATAGTGGTTTTAGCTGCAATCCCTGACGACTCGCCACTTTCATAAAGGATAATCGGAAGCATGCGCATACGGGCGATTCTGCCCGTTCCAGAGTGTTTGATCTTCGATCGGTCAGGAGGCGATGAGACGGCACAAGTCATTTTGGCTAATAAAAAGGTTATTTAGCGCGTCTTTGTTGACGGCCGGGGGGGGGGTCGCATAATTCCCAGCGTTTTACACCCCAGTCCATCGGAGGCGAATCCCATGAACGAGAAAGTGACCAAATTCTACGAGGCCGTATCCGCCGACGAAGCGCTTAAGGAAGAGCTCCTCGAAGTGACCAGCAATGTTGCGCTCGATGCTGAGGGAGCGAATCGCTCTGCCATGGCAGATGCTGTCGCCGCCTTTGCGGCTGCCCATGATCTCGACATCACTGCTGCCGACATCCTTGCCGCAGACGCTGATGCTGGGCAAGGTGAGCTCACTGACGAAGAACTTATGGCAGTTTCGGGCGGTGGCTGTGGTTGCGTCATCATCGGCATAGCCAAGAAATGCGGCTGCTTTATCTACGGAAAAAGTAAAAATGAGGATATGG
>CANQTB010000190.1 GCA_947626665.1 uncultured Eggerthellaceae bacterium | reverse complement strand
ATGGCCAAGCACCTGCCTCGCATGCGAAGACCGCGCTCTCACAGGTGAAGCTCGTTTCGGACGAAACGGTTGCCCCCTATGGCCCCGCGCTCTCAGCGCTTCAGGACGCCGATCTTATCGTGCTCGGGCCGGGCTCGCTTTTCACCTCGATCATCCCGAATCTGCTTGTGCCCGGTATCATCGATGCGATTCGTTCTTCGCGCGGGCGCGTGGTGTTCGTCTGCTCGCTTGCCGATGTGCAGGGCGAAACGTGGGGCCTCACGGCAAAAGAGCATGTGGAGGCGCTTTTTGCTCATGGGATGGAAGGGCTTATCGATTACATGCTCGTTCATGTGGACGAGCCGCTTCGTCCGGCAAGCGTCGGCAATGCCTTCTCGGAACCGTTTGCGACGGTGCGGGAGACGCTCGTTGCCGATGCGATCGGGGCCTATGCTCCACGGCCATCTGAATTTCCCGCACTCGAAGCGGTTCCGGTTTCCAAGGCGCGGCGCGTCGCGATCACCTATCAGGACATGCAGGCGATACAGGCGCAGGGGCCGGTTGTTATCGCGCGCAATCTTGTCGATCCCGAGCGTCCGACGTGGCATGATCCGAAATCGTTGCGCGACGCCTTCTTGGGGGTGATCCGGCTTTGTCATTCACGACGGATGTGAAAGACGAACTCACCCACGTTATTCCCACCTGCTCGCATTGTGAGAAGGCGACGCTTGCGGCGCTCGTTCGCACGGAGGGAACGTTGTTTTTCAGCGGCCAGGGCCGGTATCGGATGGAGATAGCAACCGACACCGCCGTGGTTGCGCGGTTGGCGTTGCGCCTGATGCACCAGCTCTTCGATCTGAAAACCGACCTGACGATTCGCCGCAGCGTTCTTCATAAGACGCCGAACTACCTGATCGAGGTCCCAACGCAAAAGGGGCTGCCAAGGGCGCTTCGTGCCCTCGGCATATTAAGCGGCGGCGACGGAAGCCCCGAAGAGCTCGAGATGGGAATATGGCCGCCCCTTGTCAGCAAGAGCTGCTGCGCGGCGGCCTATCTGCGCGGCGCATTTCTCGGTGCGGGCTTTATCTCGAACCCGCGGAGCGATTTTCATTTCGAGATCACGGTGGAAAGCGCCGAGCTTGCACAGGGGCTTGTGGATCTGATGAAGCAGAAGAGCATCAACGCGCGCATCATGTCGCGGCGAAGCTCGTATATGGTCTATTTGAAGAGCGGCAATGCCATTGCCGAGTTTCTCGCCTACGTGGGGGCACATCAAAGCGCGCTCTATTTGGAGGAGGAGCGCGTGGTCAAAAGCCTGAGAAGCGATGTGAATCGCCAGATCAACGCCGAGGTGGCGAACCAAGCGAAAAGCGCGGGCGCGGCGGTGGACCAACTGGTTGCCATCCGTCGCGTGCTGAAAACGTATGGGATGGAAGGCCTGCCGCCGGCTTTGCGCGATTATATCAAGCTGCGTGTCGCGCATCCTGACGCCACCCTCAAAGAACTCGGCGAGTTGGCAACGCCGCCGCTTTCGAAGTCGGCGGTGTACCATCGGGTGCGTCGCATCGAGGAGCTTGCCCGCGAAGCGAAACATTGAGGGGGCTTGCCTGTGAAGCAGCGCGTGAAGGGTTACGCCCTGGTGTCGGAGCAGAGCATCCGCTGTTTAACGGGGAGTTTCGTGATAGTATTCCTCTGAAAGTCTCCACGCCGAAGAACGAGGCGTGAAGCAATAAACGATGGTTGAAAGGGGCATGTATGACAACGAAGATCGGCATCAATGGATTCGGCCGCATTGGGCGTTTGGTATTCCGCGCTATGGTGAAGGATCCGACGTTGGAGGTTGTGGCCGTAAACGACCTTGGGGACATTCCGACGATGGCCCATCTGCTGAAATACGATTCGGTCCATGGCCGCGCGTTTGATAAGGTGGAAGTGACCGACGAGGGCTTTATCGCCGATGGCTATCCCGTCAAGGTGCTGCAAGAGCGCGATCCAGCCAATCTTCCGTGGAAAGAGCTCGGTGTTGACATCGTCATCGAGTCCACAGGGCTGTTCACTGACGCCAACAAGGCAAAGGCCCATATCGAGGCGGGTGCGAAGAAGGTCATCATCTCCGCTCCGGCGAAGAACGAAGACATCACGATCGTCATGGGCGTGAACGACAAGGAATACGATAAGGAAAAGCACAACATCATCTCGAACGCTTCCTGCACGACCAACTGCTTGGCGCCGTTCGCGAAGGTGCTTCTGGACAACTTCGGCATCAAGCGCGGTTTCATGAACACGATCCATGCCTACACCAACGACCAGAGGATCCTCGACCTTCCCCACAAGGATCTGCGCCGTGCCCGTGCAGCGGTCATGTCGATGATCCCGACCACCACCGGCGCCGCTCGCGCCGTTGCGCTGGTGCTTCCGGAGCTGAAGGGCAAGCTCGACGGCTTCGCGACCCGCGTTCCCACTCCCGACGGCTCGATGGTCGATCTCACGGTGGAGCTTGAGAAGGAGGTTACCGTCGAGGAGATCAACGCTGCCATGAAGGCCGCCGCCGAGGGCGAGCTCGAGGGCATCCTCGAATACACCGAAGACCCAATCGTTTCGATCGACATCGTCGGCGACAGCCATTCTTCGATCTTCGACAGCAAGCTCACCATGGTCATCGGCGGCAAGAGCAACTTCGTGAAGTGCATCTCGTGGTACGACAACGAATGGGGTTACAGCAATCGCGTCAAAGACCTTGCAAAGATCCTTCTCTAGCGATCGCCCATGCGATTTGAGAAGCTTGAGCATCAAAAGCAAAGGCCCACGTGCCGTAAATTCCGTCAATCTGAAATTCTGAGCGGGATTACCTTCGGGTAATCCCGCCATAGTGTCATCCTTCGGTTCAAGTGCCGCTTGCAGATCCAAGTGCCGCTTGCAGGAAGAAATGGAGGAACCGTGGCTGATATCAAATCCATCGACGAGCTGGACGCCGGCGGTAAGCGCGTCTTGGTGCGCGTCGACTTCAATGTTCCGATCAAAGAGGGGAAGGTGACCGACGATACGCGCATCCGTGCCGCTCTTCCCACCATCCAAAAGCTCATCGACGACGGCGCTCGTGTGATTCTCATGAGCCATTTGGGCCGTCCCAAGGGAGAAGGGTTCGAACCTGACTATACCCTCAAGCCTGCCGCCGATCGTTTGGCTGAGCTTGTCGATGCCAAGGTGGCGTTCTCCGCGGATACGGTCGGCGAGGCCGCCCTTGAGGCCGCAAAGGCCTTGAATGACGGAGATGTGCTCGTTTTGGAAAACCTCCGCTTTGACAAGCGCGAGAAGAGAAACGATCCTGAATTTGCCCAAGCGCTGGCGGAACTCGGAGAGGTCTACGTCAACG
>CANQTB010000189.1 GCA_947626665.1 uncultured Eggerthellaceae bacterium | reverse complement strand
CGCTTCGGACGACACTCAAGGAGAACCTCCGCATGATTCGCGATTCGGTGGAGTTTCTGAAAGCCTCCGATCGCGAAGTGGTTTTCGACGCCGAGCATTTCTTCGATGGCTATAAGGCGAATCCGAAATACGCCATGGCATGCCTGAAAGCCGCGGTGGATGCCGGCGTTGATGCAATTGATCTTTGCGAGACAAACGGCGGGGCGCTGCCTTTCGATGTGGAAGAGATCGTTGGCAAGGTGGTTGCCCAGTTCGGCGATGTGCCCATCGGCATCCATTGCCACAACGACAGTGGCTGTGCGGTGGCGAACTCGCTTGCCGCTGTTCGCGCAGGAGCAACCCGCGTGCAGGGCACGATCAACGGCATCGGCGAGCGCGTTGGCAACACCGATCTTCTTACCGTGATTGCTGATCTTGAACTGAAGATGAACAAGTATTGCGTCGGCAGCGAACGGCTCAAGGGGCTCACGAGCCTTTCCCAATATGTCGCCGACCTGTGCAACATGTCCGTTTCAACCCATCATCCCTATTCGGGGTCTTCCGCTTTTGCGCACAAGGGTGGCTTGCATGCGAGCGCTATCGCGCGTTTCCCTGAGGCGTACGAGCACACGAATCCCGAAAATGTGGGCAATTCGTCGCGCATGATCGTCAGCGAACTGGCGGGAAAGGCGTCGCTGCTCTCAAAGGCGAGCTCGTTTGGCATCGATCTGAAAGCGGCGGGCGTCGATGTGCAGAAGATCCTCGATGACATCAAGGCGCGCGAGGCGGCGGGTTATTCGTATGAGGTAGCAGATGGCTCGCTTGCGCTTCTGCTCTATCGCTATCTGGGAACTTACCGTCCGTCGTTTACCCTTGAAAGCTTCCGCGTGATCGTCGACGACCACGAAGATACGGGCGCCTTCGCAAAAGACGCCATGTCTGAGGCGACAATCAAGATACACGTCGGAGACAAACGTTTCGTGGCGACAGGGGAGGGCGCCGGCCCTGTCGGCGCGCTCGACACCGCGCTGCGTATGGCGATTTCGAACTCATATCCGCAGGTGGCGGAGCTGGAACTCACCGACTATAAGGTTCGCCTTCCCGATGAAAGCCAAGGCACCGACGCCATCACCCGTGTGGTGATCACGACGGCGGACAGCGACGGAAGCTGGGGCACGGTCGGCGTTTCGGAAAACGTGATCGAAGCTTCTTGGAACGCGCTCGTTGATTCCATCGAATACGGCTTGCTCCGCTGGAAGAAAAACAATCACCTTGAGGAAGCAGACGATATGAACCCGTCTGCGCAGCAAGAGGTGCAGCCTTCCGAGACAAAGAAAGCGTGAACACCATGACAGCTCTTCGCACCGAAGAGGTGGATGACCTTCTTACCGTTCTTGCCGAACTTAACGACAAGGACACGATTTTCGCGTTACTTGAGGATCTGTTCACCGTGCGCGAAATTCGCGAAACGTCGCAACGACTTTCGGTTGCGCGTTTGTTGGCGGAGAAAACGCCCTACTCGACGATTGAGAAGAAGACGGGCGCTTCGGCGACGACGATCGCGCGAGTTTCCAAATGCTTGAACAAGGGAACGGGCGGCTATGCTGCCGCCCTGTACGTTTTATGGAGAGCCGAGTAAAAGGCGCGCGAAGGTTTGCTTGTAAGTCTGTTGAAGCGTTTGGATTTGAGTCAGCGAATTGATGTGAATTGATGTGAATTAATGTGAGTTAAAGCACACCGAGTTTGTTGTAAGCGGAAAGGATCTCCAAGAGCAACTGCGCACGGGTGCCGATTGGCGTGGTGTTCGTCGCTATAAACTCGTCGATCTCCCCGAGCTTAATCGTGAAGGGCACGATGTGCTCCGTTGATTCAGGTGCCGCTTCGCCGGCTTTTTCTGCATAGGCGAACACGATCTGCACGTTTTCTTCGGAGAAGCCAACCGAGGTGAACGCCGATTGGGGAAGCGCGGCCAACGGACCCGGCTTGCCCTTATACACCGAACGCGTCGTCTCGATGACGTGGTAGCCAGTCTCTTCCCATAGTTCGCGACGCACTGCCTCCTCAAAATCTTCACCGGGATCGATCAAGCCGGCAGGAAACGCGATGCAATACGAATTGATGGGATAGCGAAACTCCTTTATCAGCAAAACTTCACCATCTGGAAGCAGGGGAACGATCACGACCGCATCGGGAATGGGCGGCTCTCCTTCGGCGTAGCCTTGCAAAAGCCGCGTATACTCTTCGGGGCCTTTGCGAGAGACGCTTTCATAGGGAAACATTTTGCCTTCTGGCGTGCGATATGTGAGCAAATATTTATTGATCCAGCCTGGACTTAAAAGTTCAAGATGGTCAAATTGCGGGGTGTCGTCTTCTTTTTCCATAAGTGCATTATAATGCAGAGTGTTATGAGATTTGATGGGGGTTTACATTGCTAAAAGCTATCATCGTAGACGACGAGGCTCCCGCGCGTTCCGAACTTCGTTTTCTGCTTGATGAGCAGGGTCAGGTTGACGTGGTAGCCGAGGCCGCGAGCGTCCGAGAGGCAATCGAGAAGCTCAAGGAATATCCTTGCGATGTGATGTTCCTTGATGTGAACATGCCTGAGGCGTCAGGCCTGCAACTTGCCGATGCGCTGCAGCATCTCAAGTATCCACCGGCGGTGGTGTTTATCACCGCCTACAGCGAGTTTGCGCTGGATGCGTTCAAAGTGAACGCTATCGACTATCTGGTGAAGCCAGTTGAACAAGATCGTCTTGCGCAAGCGATCAGCCGCGTACGCGAGCAGGTTTCACTGCATATGCAGGCGCAGAAATCTGAGCGCATTCCCGTGGAAAAAGGCGGCAAGAAGATCCTCATTGGAATAGACAAGATTCGCTTTGTCATGGCGCGCGACGATTATGCGTTTTTGCAGACGGACGCCGATCGCTATTTCTCGACGGTGAGCCTTGCGCAGCTGGAGAAGCGACTTGATGGACACGGCTTTTTCCGCGTGCACCGCAGCTATCTGGTGAATCTCTCGCTTATCGAAGAGGTGGAATCGGTTGCGGGCGGCACCTTACTCTTAACGTTGAACGGTGTCGAGGAGAAAATCCCCGTATCGCGGCGCCGCGTTTCCGCACTGAAGAAAGCTCTTGGTTTATAACGGCCAAGCAGGGTTTTGCGGTAAGAGGCAGAAAGCGCCTTTTGCCCGCGCGCCTCGCTGCCGATGCTTTTTCGATTTTCGGTAACAACGATGCGAAGAAGGTGTGCGATGACGATTGAGGCGATTGTTGACGAGCTCGTTTCGAACAAGGTGGCAAGCCGCGTCAGCAAAAAGGATGCGACGCTTTACGACTTTTCCGCCGAGGCGCAGGCCTGCGCGGAGAAATTCATGGGATGGGCCGATGTTGCCGC